>CAXMTQ010000013.1:0-19093 GCA_964196205.1 uncultured Desulfobacula sp. | reverse complement strand
GCGGTTTGAAATATCTCATCTTATTATCAAGGCCTAAAATAAATTCACCATAGCAGATAGTTGAATCGATAAATCTTTTTTCAATGACTTGTTTTAATTTTGGCATGAACCTGAAAGAACCAATACTTATCCATACAATATTTTCAGGCTGTACATATTTAAAAATCTGTTGTATCACCTTTTGATACTGATCTTCACATCCAGGATAAATCACCATGGGGTCAAAATGAAATGCCAGTTTGTATCCTTTTGCTTCTACTTGTTTTGCTGCCTTCAGACGTGCTGTGAGGGATGCTGTCCCCTTTTCTTGGGAACTGATAATATTAGGTGTATTTAATGACCAGGCAATCACAGTTTTGCCATTGTGATCGAGATTTAGTAAAGATTCAATATTAGTGGTTTTTGTTTTCAATTCCAACAGGCTATTGTTTTGTTTTGCAAATTTTCCAACAAGAAATTTTGGCTGAAGGGTTATTTTTTCCCATATAAGTGAGTCAGTATACTCCCCTGTTCCAATTCTGAATATCTGATTTTTAGTAAATATCTGTTCAAGGTTTTGACCAAGCGTTTCAAGTCCAGTAAAATATTGCAGGATTGGGGGGTGGAAATATGCTTGAAGAATGCAATAGGAACAATCCATGGTACAAAATGTTCCTGTGTGAAGAATGGTATAATCACAACAGGTATAAAAACTTGTACCTGGGCACTCTTTAATAACTGCCCCTCTGTTTTTTGTAAGAAAAAGTGTTTTTTTAGCCTTTAAAATTGGATCAGAAGAATCATTGATAAAATCATAGACAGGTTGTGAATTGTCCACCCACTGAGGTTCAATATTGAGTTTGGAAATAATATAATCAACTTCATCATTCCTTGTGCAGGCGTTATCAATAAAAAGCTGATGGATTTTCACTGTTAGTAGACTTCACTGTTTGTATATTTCACTGGTCAAAAACCTCTTTTAATTTTTGATTTTCTAAAACATTATTAAGCGTTTTAATATTTGCTTTAAATTCAATATAATTTTTTGCATTAAAAGATATGGAATAATTCTGGCTTTCAAAATTTTCAGGTGGTACAAACTTGATCTTATTTCCCAATTTTAAATTATTAATTTTCTTTTGAACCTTTTGACGGGTTTTGAAAATAGTTGGGAATCTTAGTTTATATAAATATTCCCGTAACAGTTTTGTTTTCAAGAGAGGTTCACTTTTTTCATTTAGAATAATTTTCTGAATTTCATGATTTTGAAAAAAAACTTCTATATTTACTGCATCTCTTTTAGAAATTTCAACTATGTATTGTATGATTTCAAGCTGTTTGTTGTTTGAGGCTTTAATTTTTGAAAAAATCTTTAAAAAACTTTTTATGGTTTCTTGTTGAAAAAACTGCATTCTCTTCGCTGTTTTAAAAGATATATTACCTTTATGAATTAGCTCCAGAGCAGGTTCAGGCAAATTTGCAATGTTTAATAAATCTTTTATAAATATAACATTAAGCTCCATATTAAAAATAGCAACAGATTTATCAGCAATCTGTTTTTCATTCAGAAATTGATTAAGAAGTTTAATACTTCTTATCAGTTCAGCCTGACTTAATTGCCTTTTAAAAGAGAGAGCTGTTATTGATTTTAAAAGACATTTATATTCGCCTTCATCTGGTTTTATTGTATATACAAATATTGTATCTTTTTTATTATGAATAGACGCTTTTATCCTGTTAAATCCTGAAACAATTATATATCGGTTGTTTAAGGGCATGACCATTGGTGGATGGATCATACCTGTTTCCCTGATGGATTGTCCAAGAAAGGCAATATTCTCATTGGAAAATGCTATTTGATATCTCTGGTCTGTTAAATCAATGTCACCAATATCTATTTTACACAAATATTCAGACATCATTACCAGTTAGGCGCTTATAAATTTCTTTATATGTATTGGATGTCCTGTCAATAAGCTCCTGTGGCAATTTGGGTCCAGGGGGAGTTTTATCCCAGCCTGATTCAGTCAGCCAGTCCCGCACAGATTGCTTGTCAAAACTGTTTTGACTTCTGCCGGGTTCATATTCACTCAGAGGCCAGAATCGCGAAGAATCCGGGGTAAGTATTTCATCTATTAGGATAATCTCTTCATCAAGCATACCAAATTCAAACTTGGTATCAGCAATAATAATACCTTTGGAAAGAGCCAGTGCAGCACCTTTATTATAGAGCTCAAGACTTAAATTTTTTAGTTTTTCAGCCATTTCCAGACCTATTATTTTTACAGATTCATCAAAACTGATATTAATATCATGATCCCCAATCTCAGCTTTTGTTGATGGTGTAAAAAGAGGTTTTTCCAATTTGTCTGACTCTTTTAACCCTTCTGGCAGTTTAATGCCGCACACATGTCCCTCTTTTTGATAGGATTTCCAGCCGGATCCTGTAATATACCCTCTTACAATACATTCAATTGTGAGAGGTTCTGCTTTTTTTACAAGCATGCTGCGTTTATCCAATGCTTTTGAGTGCTGTTGATACTCTTTGGGGTATTCATTCACATCAGTAGTGATTATATGGTTTTTAACAATAGTTTCCATCTGTTTGAACCAGAATACAGATATCTGGTTTAAAACTTTGCCTTTGTCAGGAATAGTATCCGGCAGTACTACATCAAAAGCTGAAAGCCTGTCAGTAGTAACCATCAATAAAGAATCTCCTGTATCAAAAATATCTCTGACCTTGCCCTGTCTGACCAGGGATAAATCATCAAATTGAGTCTTGGGAATGGATGTCATATTAATCTCCTCTATGTTTTAGCGCCCTGCCAATAACAGCAAATGGCTATAAGCCGGTATCTTGAATTTAAATCTTAATTTTATCATATATTTTGCTTGTTTTCATATCATACAATCTGGTATTTATCCATTTTAATATTTGGGTTTAATATTTTGGAAACTTGACTTGTGTTCACAAAATTATAATATTATTGCCCAATTGATAATTTGTCTTTTAAGAGGTTATAGAACCATGAAAAGAGGTATTTATTTATTTTGTATATTATCTGTTATTGCTGTCAATCAAATTCCCGCTTACTGACAGACCAGTTATTCTCTAGTTGATTTAGCTTTACTTGCAGACAAACAGAGTGAAACAATTAAAATTGCAGAAGAGGATGTTTATATTGCCCAGCAGGATGAAAAAAGAGCTTTATCTGTTTTAATACCAAGAGCCACTGCTTTTGGATCCATAACAGAAAATAAAAATCCTGATGTTTTTGCTCCAAACTCCACGACCATGGGTATCAAATTAACACAGTCATTTACCCTTAATGGTAAAGAGTTGATTGCCCTGGGTGTTACAAAAAAAAATATAGTCGGCAAAGAGTATTCTCTTGAAAGTATTCGATCCGAGTATTTACTACAGGTTACACAGGCCTACTTTAATATTTTAAGCTTTCAAAAATCTTTTGAAATTGCGCAATCTGATATAGAACGCCTTACTGCCCATCTAAATGCTGTTCAAGAGAAATTGAGTGTTGGCAGTGTTACTAAACAAGATCTATTTAGAGCACAAGCAGAATTATCAAAAGCAATGACAGACGAAATAATAGCAGAAAACCGGGTATTGCAAAGCAAGGCAAATTTACAGAATCTGGTCATAATTGATGATGATTTTACCCTTAAACAGGATAATCTTAAAAATATGGACAATTATGAAAGTATTTTAGAAAATATAGAAACTCAAGCATTAAAAAACAGACCTGAAATTAAAGAAGCAGAGACAAATCTTGAAATTGCAAAAGAAACAATTGAATTTACAAAAAGTGACTATTGGCCAACGCTTTCACTTGAAGCCGGATATAAAGAGACAGATTTTGAATTTAGTGATAGATTTCGTGAAGATGAGGACAGTGAAGATACTTATTTCAGTGGAGAGCTAACTTTTACAATATACAGTGGGGGTTTAAGAAGCGCCGAAGTCAGACAGGCTCTTGCTGACCAGAGAAAAGCTGAAAATGCGCTCTCTTTACAAAAAAAGCAGATCATTCTTGAGGCTAAAGTGAATTTTCTGGAAAACAAAGCTGCAAAAAGCGCTCTGTTTAATTTACAGGATGAAGTCAAATCTGCCCAGGAAAACATAGATGCTGTTAAAATGCAGTTTAAATACGGCATGGCTGACAGTATAGATATAATTGATGCAAATACCTTACTTGTTTCAGCTCAAAGAAGAATTTCAGATGCTGAATATACCTATTACCTTTCGGTATTAAAAATTCTTTATACCAAGAATGAACTCAGCCAGCTACTTTTACAGCAGGATAGTTAGTGAACACGTATTCAATATAGAATATTTTTTTTGCCTTTATAAAAGCCCATTAAGATACCTTTGAAACTCGACTGAATTTTGTTTTATTGTCATGGAGTGTAACTCCATTGCAATGAATCCTAAATGTTCTGTGGATACAAAACTTGACATAGATATAATGTTCAAATATATGCTTTATAATAATTAAATCAAAATTGTTGTATAAACAAATCTAAAAGGAGAAATCAGATGTTTGAAATAATAGCAGATCCAGAAGAGTACCAGATTGATCATCTAATCAATGGAACCGGTAATGCAAATATCGAGCTGTCCGAAGACGAAAGGGAGAAATGGGCTGATGAGATTGTAGGTTTCAGTAACAAATTAACTGAATTTGCAAAAAAATCCAAAGAACTTGCAACACTTTTCTCTGGCAGAGAAAAAATATCGGCAACTCCTGCTTCTTTAAAAACTTTAAAAATTCAATTATTTATGATCAATGACTCACTGAATAAAGCAATTGGAATTGCTGAGCAACTTGAATCTGCTATCATAAAAAAATAGTCTGAACACTCATCTGGCGCAGTAAATGGTCTGTGAGTGTAATGGCCATCATGGCTTCACAGACCATGTTAATTCTTGGGATAGCACATATATCATGACGGCCTTTGGTTGATATCTCACTTGGCCTGCCCTCTACATCAATAGTAACTTGAGTTTTTAATATTGAAGGTATGGGCTTTATATGAACCCTTGCAATTATGTCATCTCCATTTGAAATTCCAGCCAGGATCCCGCCTGAATTATTTGTTTGAAATCCAGTTGGCAAAATTTGATCATTGTTTTCAAAACCTGTCATTTGAGAAGCTGAAATTCCAGCTCCTATTTCCACAGCCTTGACTGCACCGATACTCATCAAAGCTTTGGCAATATCTGCATCAAGCTTATCAAAAACAGGTTCTCCCAAACCTGCAGGTACATTAGATATTCTGATTTCAACAACACCTCCAAGAGAATCTCCCTCTTTTTTTGTATCTTTGATTTTTTTTATCATTCTGTCGGCATCATCCGGATCAGGGCATTGTAAATCATTTGTATCTTTTTGGGATAGATCTTCAAAATTGACAGCTTTAATACCACCAAGTTCCAATGTATAGGTTTTTATTTTAATATTATACTGATCAAGTACTATTTGGGCGACAGTACCTGCTGCAACCCTTGCAGCGGTTTCCCTGGCAGATGCCCTTCCCCCTCCCCTAAAATCCCTTATGCCATACTTAGCCTGGTAGGTATAGTCTCCATGTCCGGGTCGAAAAAGTGTTGCAATGTCATCATATGATTTTGATTTTGCATCTTGGTTCTTAATAAAAATCATAATGGGAGTACCCGTTGTCTTGTTGTTGAATATACCTGACACGATAACTGCCCTGTCCGGCTCACTCCTTTTTGTGCTGGAAATTCCTATCCCTGGTTTTCTTTTATCAAGGGCTTTTTGTATGACATTTTCACTGATTGCAAGACCAGAGGGACAGCCTTGAACTACAACACCGATACCTTTACCGTGAGATTCTCCAAATGTGGTAATATTAAATGCTTTTCCCAGGGTACTGCCCGACATCCTTTAGTCTCCTGTAAATTATATTAACAATTTCTTCAGGGTTATGGATTGTTGTATCAATCCTTGCATGAGCGCTTTTTTTATACAAGGGTTACGTAAGTTTAACAACTCTTTTGTCTCTTTCAAAAGATTGTTGTTTGTCAAAGATGGTCTTGACGATGATGTTTTTTCATCACTTTTCAATCTTTTAATTATTGTTTTGATATCTGTATCAAGCCAGATGGAAAACCCACTGTTTTTTATGAATTTAACATTGTCAGGGTCAATAACAATACCACCGCCAGTGGCAATAACTATATTATCATAATTTTTTGTATTTAAAATTGTCTGTTTTTCCAATAACCTGAATCTGTTCCATCCCTGTTTTTCAACAATCTGCCTGATATTTGATCCTGTTTTTTGTTCAATGATCTGATCTGTATCAAAAAAATCAAAATTCAGCCCTTTGGCAAGAATTTTTCCAATGGTTGTTTTCCCGGTACACCTGTAACCTATTAAAAATATTTTCATGAAACAGAGTTTTTACCAACGCCGTAATTGGGCAAATTAGTGGTTTCCGGTCGGGCACTATGTAGTATTGCCTCTTGTGCTATGTTAATCTCAGGAGTTATACCAGTCCATAATTCAAATTGTGCTGCTCCCTGATGCATGAACATGGACAATCCGTCAATAATAGTACATCCCCTGTTTTGGGCTTCTGCCAACAGCCTGGTTTTCAAAGGATTATAAATGATATCCATGACAATCATTCTCTGGTTTAATAAACGTGATGGAAAAGGAGAAACTTTAATGTCAGGATACATTCCAACAGGTGTAGTATTGATAATAATATCAGCCTCGAATTCACTTCTTTTATAAATTTCATCCATTGAGATAAAATCAGCATCATATTTTAATGCTAAAGTTTTCCCTTTTTCAATGGATCTGTTGATGATGACAAGCCTGCCTCTGTTTTTTTTTATCCCATGAGCAACAGCCCGGGCAGCACCGCCTGCACCAATAATACAAACTTTTTTATTCTTGATACCAAAGTGTTTTAAAGGTTCAACTGCAGCCATAAAATCTGTATTAAAACCGGTAAGCTTTGTGTCTGAATTTACAATAGTATTAACAGCACCTATTTTTAATGCATTCTTATCAATGTGGTCAAGACAATCCATAACAGATTCTTTATATGGAATTGTCACAGAAGCGCCTTGAATATTTAAAGCTTTCATTGCTGTAACAGCACTGGATATATTATGTATTTCAAAGGCAAGGTAGGCTGCATTAATTTTATATTGTTCAAACCATGCATTATGAATAACAGGACTTTTAGAATGTTTTACCGGTTTGCCAAAAATACAATAAAGGTCAGTGTTTGAAGAAATCATGCAAAAAACTTTTAAATATTACAAAATATATTTCATACAGGATCAAGATTTATCTTTTGTTACAATAAAATTTTGTATCCTGTTGCCATCCATCTCTTTTACTGTAATACTCCATTGATTAACAATAATTGATTCACCCGGATTTGGAATCCGGTCAATCTGTTCTAAAAAATAACCTGAAAATGTATCATAAATTCTGGATTCCGGGATTTTCATATTAAGCTCTTTATTTAAGTCATCAATATCAATTTTTCCTGCCACAAGCCATCTGTTACCTTTAAGCTTAACAATATCAGGAGTCAGTCTGTCGGTTTCATCAATTATTTCACCGAATATCTCTTCTATAACATCTTCAAGGGTTACTATCCCTGAAATTCCACCATGCTCGTCCACAACAACTGCCATATGATTTTTTTTCTGTTTAAAATCCTGTAAAAGGGAATCAAGCTTTTTTGATTCAGGTATAAAATAGGGTTTTTTCATTATCAATTTAACATCCATGGATTTCATAGTATCTGAAGCGCATAATTTTTGAAAATTTACAAACAGATCTTTTATGTGTACAATTCCCACAACATTATCAATAGTATCTTCAATAACTGGAATCCTGGAGAATCCTGTTTGAAGTATATATTCAATATCCATGGTTTGTGATACATCTATCACAAACATATCAGCCCTCGGAGTCATGATCTCAGAACACAAAGTGTCGTCAAATTCAAAAATATTGGTTATAAGTTCTTTCTCCTCCTCCTTGATTTCACCATCCTCTTTAACAACCTCAACCATTGTCATTAATTCATCTTCGGTAACTGTTTCATGAGAAATATTTTTTACTCCCTGAAGCCTGGGAATAAAATTCAAAATATAGATAAAAGGATAAAATAATTTAGAAAGCCAGAAAAGTGGATAAATTACAACTCTTGCGACAAGAACATTGTTATTATTGGCAAAGGATTTAGGGAAAATTTCACCAAAAATAAGAATCAGTATTGTCATTATGCCAGTGGCAATCCCCACGGCATTGGATTTGAAATATGAAATGGCAATGGATGTTGCAACAGCGGAAGCTCCGATATTAACAAGGTTATTCCCAATAAGAATAGTGGTTAAAAGAGTGTGGGAATCCTTTTTCATTCTTAAAATTAACTGCCCGGTTTTTGAACCATCTTTTGCAATATGAAGCGCCTTGAAGTTACTGATTGAAAAGAGAGCTGTTTCAGATGATGAAAAAAATCCGGATAACAAAAGACCTATAATCAGTAAGATCAATTCAAAAGTCATCAAAATATAAAAATTATTCCTTAATTTTCATTTGAAATCAATTAAACATGAGATCTTTACATAGAGTATAGTACCTCAAGTTTCCTTATCTCAAGTCTCATATCTTTCAGGTTTTGTCAAATCTAATATGGCAAATGCCTTAAAGCATTTCCATTGCAATAGTGGCAGTTTTTGATGATGCTCCTCCCCTGCCAAGCATTTTCCTGACCATTTGAAGCTGATTTTCAAAATAGATTAAATTATCAAGCATATATATGGCTTTTTTACTGATTTTTTCAGCAGTAGCATCATACTGCAATAATTCAGGCATGATTTCTTGGTTAACAATCAGATTGGCAAGCCCTGCATATTGTATTTTAACAACTCGCTTTGCAATATAATGAGTAATCCGGGACATTTTATATATAATGATGGTTGGAATACAACAAAGCGCTGCTTCAAGGGTAACAGTACCTGATGCAGCAACCACAAGATCAGATTTTACAAAAATATCTTTGGCTGGCCCCTCTTCTATTTGAAATAGATGTTTTATCCCTGATTTTTTTAAAACAGCTTCAATATGTTCATGTTTAATTGAATTTGCCTTGGAAACCAGAAAAGAGACCTTTTGATTCTTCTGACAAATCAGATGTGTTGAAATCTGATATGCTGCTTTAATCATTATTCCCAGCAAATTGTCAATTTCTGTCTTTCTCGACCCTGGCATAAGGCCGATAACCAGGTGCTTTTTCTTTGAAAAATCATCTTTTCTCAAAAAAGGTTTGGAAATATTTTCAGGATAATCATCCAAAAGGGGATTACCAACATAGGTCGCTTGTATTTTGGCTTTTTTGTATATTCTCTCTTCAAAAGGCAGGATTAATGCTGCATGATCAACATATTTTTTAATTTTTTTGAGTCTTGATTTATTCCATGCCCACACCTTGGGAGTTATATAATATAAAACTTTAATCTTATAATGTTCTTTAACAAATTGTGCAGCTTTTAAATTAAACCCTGGATAATCAACCAGTATCAACAAATCAGGTGTATTACTCTTAAGTTTTTTTTTAAACAAATCAAAGGCCCGTTTTATCTGTCTGAACTGCATAATAACTTCTGTAAGTCCCATTGCAGAGAGGTTTGAAATATTATAAAAAAGATCAATACCTTGATGTTCAAGGTGTTGCCCACCTATGCCTGAAAAATATATATTTTGGTCTGATTTTTTGATTTCTTTGATAAGATGCCCTGCATGCAGATCACCGGACGGTTCACCCGTTAGAACCATTATATGTTTAAATTTTACAGGATGATTCATCTTTGTGTGACCATTTTTGTTATGTATGACATCCAGATTATATACGACCTTCAGTTATATCATCATCTGTCAGCCCGATAATGGATATGTTGTATTGATCTGCAAGGGCTGTCATTTCATCTCTGTCAAAAGAGATTGATTTTTGAGCTTCCAGCACAAGCACACCGGCTCCGGCTTTATGCATTATTTCAATTGTTTGAAGACCTGAAGAGGGAAGGTCAAACCGTAAATCCTGGGAAGGTTTGGATAGTTTTATCACAACAGCATTGCTCTTTTTTGATAAAAGACCACCCCTTTTAATGGTGGCATCTGTGCCATCAATGGCTTCAACGGCAAGAATAGTTCCATTGCTGATTACTATACATTGCCCAATATCAAGTTTACCAATCTGTTTTGCAATCTTCCAGCCCTGGATAATATCTTTTTTCTGGGCATTATCTGGTTTTATTCTCGTCCAGCATCCTTTTGGGCTTATGAGTTCAGGAAGAAGAAATGTAGAAGACAGAATTTCAATGCCTTCTTTTAAAAGCAGGTCTGCAAAAGAGGTTAAAATTGAATTATCATGGGTTTTAACGGTTGCAGCAATAAAGGAAAGAGCCTTAAAATCAGGACGGACATCCTTAAAAATATTGGTTTTATTTATTGAGCCAAGCATTACTGCCTGGGTTATCTGATGCTTTTTAAAATATTTTAATAATTTCGAAATCTGACCAAGACAAATCCACTCTAATTGCTGGACATGGTTACAAAGAATTTCATCTGTTTCACTGTTAAACCCAACAGCATAAACTTGATAGCCCTTTTTTGCAGCTTTCTTTGAAAAAAGAACCGGGAATTGTCCTGCACCAGCTATAAGCCCAATTTTCATTGTTTAACGCGTGTCCTCCAGGTTAGTCGTCAAGTCAAAATAACTTATTTTAACTTGCCTCCTTATCTAGTAACACCTCTGCTTGATTTAACAATAGAATTTATAAAATTCTGTACCTCTGGAATTTGTTCAGTTTCAGCTTTAACTCGTTCAGATGCCTGCTTGACAGTCAGCCCGATTCTAAAAAATATTCTATAGGCTTTTTTAAGTTCACGAAGAGTTGATTTAGGAAATTTATGCCGTTTTAAGCCGACATTATTTAAACCATGAAGACTTGCACGATCGCCTGCCGCTATCACATATGGCGGGATATCTTTTATCACTGCTGATTTCCCTCCAATATAGGCATAATCCCCAATATTGACAAATTGATGAATTGCAACAAGACCGCCCACTGTAACATTATCACCAATAATGATATGACCACCAAGAGTAGAGTTATTGGCAAGAATAACCTGTTTTCCTGTTTTGCAGTCATGGGCAATATGGGTATAGGCCATCAGATAGTTCTCTTCTCCAACCTGAGTGAGACCGCCACCAAATTCTGTACCTCTGTTAATGGTTACAAATTCTCTGATTATTGTTCCTCTGCCAATTTGCAGATATGATTTTTCACCATGGAATTTTAAATCCTGGGGAGCGCCGCCAATGGCAGCATATTGAAAAATCTTGCAGTCTGCTCCAATATTCACATATTGATCAATGGTGGTATAGGGACCTATAGTGGTTCCTGACCCTATGCTGACATCTGCTTTAACAATTACAAAAGGTCCTATTTCAACATTATCATCAATTTCAGCAGTAGGATCTATAATGGCTGTGGGGTGAATCATATTGACTCCATATATTATTTTTGTTTCTCTATTTTTTTTACTCTTTTTTCCAAAGAAAAAAGATTTTTTCTCATTTCCGGTAGTCTGGACATTACACTAACAACTTTTCGCCAGTGTTTATGCGGCATATGAGGAGCACCTGATACAATTTCATTTTCAGGTACATTGCTGTAGACACCGGCTAAGGGTCCTACAATTGATCCATCACCTATTTTAATATGTCCGGAAATGCTGGCTTTGCCTGCTATTATTACATTTTTACCAATTCTTGTGCTCCCGGCAATACCAACCTGGGCAACAATCAGGGTGTTTTCTCCTACCTTGACATTATGTGCAATATGTACAAGGTTATCTGTTTTAACACCATCCCCAATAATGGTAGTACCAAGTGTTCCTCTGTCAATAGTATTGCCAGCTCCTATTTCAACATTATTACCAAGCTGTACATATCCTGTATGAATTATTTTTTCATGAATTTCACTGCTTTGCACAAAACCAAAACCATCTGAACCAATAGTTGTCCCGGAATGGATAATAACATGGTCACCAATTCTTGATTTTTCCATAATGGTGACATTGGGTTTAATCAAGGTTTGATCACCAATAAAAACATCTTCTCCGATATAAACTCCCGGCATAATATGTACATTGTCACCAAGGCTGACATTATCACATATGACAACATTTGATTGAATAATACAATTTTCTCCAATTTTGACATTCAATCCAATCTCTGCACCCGGATGAATGCCAGGATCTATTTTTTTTGGAGGATGAAATATTGATACCAGCTTGAAAAAAGAGATTTTAGGATTCTCAACCTTTAACAAGACTATATCTTTAAAGCTGTCTATATCAATGCCATGGGATTGAGGAACAATTACAGCTCCTGCTTTAGTCTTTGCAAGTTTGCTTAAAAATTGTGAATCACTTGCAAATGTAATATCATAAATATTAGAATCTTCAAACGATGAGACATCTTTAATTAAAAGAGAATTCTCCCCAAAGATTTCTGCATTTATTATTTTTGCAATTTCTTTAACAGATAGTTCCATAAAAGAGTTAATTCGCTTTAGAAACTTTTAAATTATATTGTTTGATAATTTGATCAGTTATATCTAATTCATCTTGATAAAAAATTATACCCGCGGTCTTTTTTTCAACAATGATTTGATACTCCTCTTTTTCCCCAATTTGATTTGCAATTGCAAAAACCTGTTTTTGCATTTCATTTAACAATTGAACCTCTAATTGTTTAAATTGTTGGGCAAAAGCTTGTTGCATTTTTTGAAAATCATTGACTTTTTTTCCAAACTCTTGCTTTTTTTCCTGTTGTTTTTCAGGACTTAAGACAAGAGATTCTCTTTCAAAGGTTGTTTTCATTTCATCAAGTTGTTTTTTTTCATCCTGAAGCTTTTGCTGTAACTCATTTCCCTTTGCCTTGACCTGCTTTTGTGTCATTTTACCTGCACTTGATTCTTTTAAAATTTTCTCAAAATTAACCACTCCAATTTTTAATGAATCCGCACAAAAAACCGTAGAATTAAACCCAAAAATCAATGTTATAACAGTTAAAGCAATAATTGTTCTTTTCATGATATCCTCCAAAATCTTTATTATTTAAAAAAACCCACCAGCAGAAAATTCAAATTGTCCATCACCACTCTCTTTAACATCCATACCTTCAATTACCCATCCATACTCTAACCTTATAGGTCCCATGGGTGAATCCCACCTGAATCCCAAACCAAAACTTGAAAACTGGTCACCCAAATCAATATCTTCACTCGTTCTGTAAACATCACCACGGTCATAAAAGACAACACCGTTAACTTTATACTCTTCAACCAAAGGGAAAGTCATTTCAACATTAAACTGGACATATTTGTCACCACCCCTGTTCTTAGTATCACCGGGCTCGTTAGCATTGATATCATATTTGTCAAATCCACGAATTGAACTCATTCCACCAAGATAAAATTTGATATAATCTATATTTGGATTATTGTTGGTTCGATCATCAATATATCCGCCCTCTGCATGTAAACCCCCGATAAATTTCCAGAAAAGAGGAAAAAATATACTTGTTTCAGCAAGGTATTTAGTATAATCAATTTCACCGCCCAAAAATTCTCCAGCATATTGTATGGAAAATTTATGTTTAGATCCTTCTGTTGGCATAAAAAAATTATCTCTTGAATCATATTGTATAGAAGGCATGATACTGCTTGTCAAATAAGTGCCAGGTGTCATATAAGTTTCAAAAGGGTTAACATTGGTTATTTCATAATCTTCAATATTATAATTGATTCCGATTCTTGTATAATCAAAAAGCCTGTAACCTGACTTTAACGTCATGCCATAAGCGTCTTTATCATAATCGTCATATTCAACATCTTCTTTATAGAGTTGAATCCCACCGGAAATTTGTGTATCCATGATGTATGGCTCAAAATAATTAATATCATATAAGATATTCTCTGCACCAATTCTGGCTTCAAATTTTAGAGTCTGCCCTCTTCCAAAAAGATTTCGCTCTTGAACAGATCCTGTAAAATAACCACCATCGTCACTGCTGAAACCACCTCCAAGAGAAAAACTGCCTGTCTGTTTTTCAACAACCCTGACATCCAAATCCATTATGTTTTCATCTTCTGTTTTTACCGGCTTAATATCAACACCAGCAAAATAACCCAGCCGATTTAAGTTTTTAAAACTTTTCTGGATGTTTTCTTTGCTGTAAACATCCTGTTCAACAATTTTTATCTCTCTTCTAATAACTTTATCCCTGGTTTTATAATTGCCGCTGATATCTATTCTGTTAAAATAAACAGGTTCGCCTTTATCAATTGAATATGTGATATTCATCATTTTATCCTGCTCAATTTTATCTACCAAAGGAGAAATATTAACATTTGCAAAACCTTTGTTGGCATAGATATCAGAAAGCGCATGAATATCTTTTCTGATGTTTTCTCTATTGTATAATTCTTTTTCCTTTGAAAGGATGGATTCAAACATCTCTTTTTCGGATATAATCATATCACCTGTAATATTAATTTTGTTAATCTTATATTGAGAACCCTCGTGAATATCAAAATGAATTGATATAAATTCTTCACCTATATTAATCTCTGGATCAGACACTTTTGTATCAATGAAACCATTGTTTTTATATAAAGATTCAATTCTTATAGTGTCATTTTTAACCTCTATTTCATGAAGATCTCCTGAAGATGTAATAAAGGAGAGAAATCCATCTTCAGATGTTTCCATGGCTTTTTTAATCTCTTTATCAGAAAAATACTTATTCCCGTTAAAGGTAATTTTTTCTACTTTTATTTTTTCTCCTTCTTTAAAAATAAAAACAATGTCAGCCTGGGAGCGTTCAAGCACAACTATTTCATAAGTTACCAAACAATTATGATAATTTTTTTCAGTGTACATCAAACGCATTTGATTAACATCTGAATTCAATTTGTTTATATTTAGAATTGAACCGGTTCTTGTGGCAACTATATCGGTAAGTTCCTCATCTTCATAGATAGTATTATCCTTGAATCTTACTTTCCTTACAGTTGATTTCTCAGTGACTTTAAAGTTAAGCTTGACTCCATTGTCAAGGGATTGTTTTTCCACAATAACATTATTAAAATAACCCATTTTATAAATTTTTCTAAGATCTTTAGTAATATTTTCTGGTTTTATGATATCGCCAATCTGAGTATCTATAATTCTTATAATTGCATCGCTTTCAACCCTTTTATTTCCTGTAACAGCAATATCTATAATAATTTGTTGTTGAAACAACTCTCCAATAATTTCCTTGCTAAGTTCTGTAACAGCAGAAAACAGGTCTTCAAAATTGTCTGCATCCGCATAGATGGTAGTGAAACTTCCCTTTTCGTAAATATTTATAAGTTTTGAATTAATACTGATACTTTGACCCGCAATAAAAATTGATCCCGTTAGAATATAATCAACCCCTGTTTTAATCCCAAATTTTCTAAACTGCTGAAAATCCCATTGATCAATATTGTCCTCAATCTCTGGCATCAGAACCTCTGCACCTTCTAATTCAAGTTTCTCTAAAAGCAATAAAGGAATTTTGTTTTTTATTTGTTCATTGTCTTGTTGAGCAACAAGGGAAAAAGGTAAAATAGCAACTTTAACAGCTGTTTTTGCATATAAATTACCATGGGAAACAACACACAATAGAACAGAGATAAACAATATTTTTTTTAAGATAATTTTATACATAGCACATTCCTAACCAAGTAAACCTCCAACTCCTATCTAAACCGGGACTATCTTTCCATCCATTATTGTAACATTTTTTGTCATCATTCCAGCTAATTTGTTATTATGAGTAACCACAATCACAGTCATGCCAAGTTCTTTATTCAATTCATCAATCAGACCATGTACACTTTCACTATTAGCCTGATCAAGATTACCTGTTGGTTCATCAGCAAGTAGTATTGCAGGTTCCATTACCAGAGCTCTTGCCAAAGCGACCCTTTGCTGTTCTCCACCTGACAAATCTTCCACTCTGTGGGAAACCCTTGAAGAGAGTCCTACTCTTTCAAGCATATTCAAGGCAGTCCTCTCAACCTTTTTTTTATTTTCATGGGCAATTAAACCCGGCATCATAACATTTTCAAGGGAGGAAAACCCTTGAAGCAGATAGTGGAATTGGAAAACAAAACCAATTGTAAAATTCCTGAAACAGGCAAGCTTATCATCGTTATACAAGGACAAGTCGCTATCTTCGAAAAAAAATTTCCCACTATCTGGTTTATCAAGTGTTCCAATAAGATTTAACAATGTTGATTTGCCAATGCCCGAAGGCCCTACTACAGCAATGGTTTCACCTTGAAAAATATCAAAATCAGCCTTATTTAAAATTTCTATTTTTGATGCTTTGGAATAAAAAGTTTTGGAAACATCTTGAAGAGACATAAGCTTGGTCAATGAATTATCCATATCGCAATGCCTCGACAGGATCCATTTTCGATGCTTTATAAGAAGGATATAAAGTTGAAAAAAAGCATATTATAATTGCACTGACTGCTATGGTAAAAACATCAATAAACTCCAATTGCACTGGAAGTGTTGAAAAAGGATAAGCATCAGGCAATTGGATAAAATCATATTTTTTAAGAATAAAACAGGCAGCAACACCCATGGCCGTACCAATAAGGGTTCCAAGAAAGCCTATAATCATACCTTTAAAAATGAATATTACTCTTATGGTCTTATTAGTTGCACCCATAGCCTTTAAAACAGCAATATCTCTGGTTTTTTCCATTACCATCATAATCAGTGCACTGGCAATATTAAATGCAGCAACAAGAATGATTAAAGTAAGAATAATAAACATAGCTGTTTTTTCAAGTTTTAAAGCGGAAAAAAGGCTTTTATTAATTTCCATCCAGTCCCGCATATAAAATGGGGTGTTTAAAATATTTGATAAACTCTCTTTAACTTTTTCAACCCCAAATACATTATCAATCCAGATACCAATTGCCGAGACTTTGTTTCCAGCACCGCTGAGATGCTGGGCTTCTTTTAAATTGACATAGGCAAGAGCATTGTCATATTCATACATACCAGAATTAAAGGTATCTTTTACTATAAACCGCTTCATGGATGGAATATGACCCACAGGAGAGATAAATCCATGGGGTGACATTAAAATTACTTTATCCCCTTTTATCACTCCTGCAGAGTTTGCAAGCTCTTTACCAAGAATAATACCAGGCAATTCATTAATTGTTCTTTTTTTACCAAGCAATCTTTTCAATTTTTCAGGACTAAAGCCTTTAACAAGACTGAAACCTTTTTCAGGATCAATACCACGTACCATGACACCGGAAAAGGAGTGACTTGACCTTATCATTGCCTGGGCAAACAAAATAGGTGAGACTCCCTTGATTAGTTCACTTTGATCAAGCTTTGTCACCATCTGAGAATAATTGTCAAATTTACCTGAATAATTCATAACAAGTATATGGGGTTCAAGCCCGAGAATGCGTTTCCTGAAATCAGTTTCAGCACCACTCATGACTGCAATAACAATTACAAGAGCCATTACTCCCACTGTAACACCTGCAACAGAAAGAAAGCTAATAAGAGAGATAAACCCTTCCTTTCTTTTTGCCTTAAGGTATTTGCCTGCTATAAAAATTTCCAGATTCATCTAATCAAATACTCTTTTTCATATGAGGAAAAAGGATAACTTCTCTTATTGATGGAGAGTCAGTCAGCAACATAACAAGCCTGTCAATACCAATTCCTTCACCAGCTGTGGGTGGCATCCCATATTCCAGTGCTTCTACATATTCAGAATCCATGATATGAGCCTCATCATTTCCTTCATCTCTCTGCTGTACCTGCATTAAAAATCTACTATGCTGATCTTCAGGATCGTTTATTTCAGAAAATCCATTGGCAATTTCCCGCCCGGCAATGAATAATTCAAACCGGTCAGTTAATTCAGGCTTTAAGTCATTTTTTCTCGACAGGGGGGACACTTCCACAGGATATCCTGTTATAAATGTGGGCTGGATAAGTTTTGGCTCCACCAGAACATCAAAAAGTTTGGTTAATATCTTACCGTGACGCTCTTTTTTAGTAATTTGTATACTGTTTTTTTGAGCAAATTCAAGCAATGCATCAGTATTATTCAAAATATCAGGAGCAATGCCTCCTATTTCAGTGAGAGATTCAATCATAGGGATACGCTGCCACCCTTTTTTAAAATCAATAATCTGACCCTGATACTCAATTTTGGTAGATCCTGAAATGTTATTTGCAATGGATTCAAACATCTCTTCAGTTAAATCCATCAGATCTTCATAATTTGCATATGCCTGATAAAATTCAACCATTGTAAATTCAGGGTTATGCCGGGTAGAGACCCCTTCATTCCTGAAATTTCGATTAATTTCAAATATTTTTTCAAAACCACCCACTACAAGTCTTTTAAGATATAATTCCGGGGCAATCCTTAAAAACAGTTCCATTCCAAGAGCGTTGTGCCAGGTTTTAAATGGAGTCGCCTCGGCACCACCGGCCAGAGGCTGCATCATTGGAGTCTCTACCTCCATAAACCCGTTTTCTTCAAAAAAACTTCTCATGGAGGCCACAATTTTAGATCTTTTTATAAAAATCTCTCTTGAATCCTGATTCATTATAAGATCAAGATATCGTTGGCGGTAACGCTTTTCAGGATCTTTTATTCCATGAAATTTTTCAGGCAAAGGACGCACAGCTTTTGACAACAACTTGAATTCTTTACCTAAAAGAGTCCACTCCCCGGTTCGTGTTTGGAAAATGGGACCTTTCACTCCAATAAAATCACCAATATCAAGTTTTTTAAAAAGAGAATAACTTTCATCTCCTATACCATTTTTCTGTAAATATACCTGAAATTGATCTGAACCCTCTTTAAATCTGACAAAAGATGATTTTCCCATTTTATTTATGGCCATCATTCTTCCTGCCATGGAAAATTGTTCACCCTT
>CAXMTQ010000012.1:0-19704 GCA_964196205.1 uncultured Desulfobacula sp. | reverse complement strand
CTATTGATTTTTATTTTTTTTATACGTTATCTTTTTATATTTCATTTTTTCAGCATTTTTTTTAGATAATAGCCTGTATATGATTTTCTATTTTGAGCTATCTCTTCAGGTGTTCCAGTCGCAACTATTTCTCCGCCTTTATCACCACCTTCAGGCCCCAGATCAATAATGTGGTCTGCACATTTAATCACATCAAGGTTGTGCTCTATCACAACTATACTGTTTTTTGCATCCACCAGCTTGTTAAGAACAAACAGTAATTTTTTAATATCATCTGAATGCAGCCCTGTTGTGGGTTCATCTAATATGTATATGGTTTTCCCAGTGCCTTTTTTAGACAACTCTTTTGCAAGTTTTATCCTTTGAGCTTCTCCTCCTGAAAGGGTTGTTGCAGCCTGGCCAAGTTTTATATATCCAAGCCCTACTTCAATCAGAGTTTCAAATTTAGTTCTGATGGATGAAATATTTTCAAAAAATTGTACACATTGATTAATTGTCATATCCAGAATTTGTGCAATATTTTTATCTTTATATTTTACATCAAGAGTTTCCCTGTTGTATCGCTTCCCTTTACAGACATCGCAGACTACATATACATCTGGCAGAAAATGCATTTCAATTTTAATTATACCATCCCCGGAACAGGCTTCACACCTGCCGCCTTTGACATTAAAACTGAATCGCCCTGGTTTGTAACCTCTTGCTTTTGATTCACGGGTTTGTGAAAAGAGTTGCCTTATTGGATTAAATACCTGGGTATAAGTGCCAGGGTTACTTCTTGGTGTTTTCCCAATGGGAGACTGATCAATATGAACAATTTTATCCAGATATTCAACTCCTTCAATTTTTTTATAACTACCTGTATTTTTTTTTGAATGGTTTATGTGGTTTGCGAGAATTGGGTAAAGAGTTGATAAAACAAGGGTAGATTTTCCTGATCCTGAAACACCGGTTACACAGGTGAAACACCCCAAGGGAAAAGAGACATCAATATTTTTAAGATTATTTGAATTTGCATTATAGATTTTTAATGATTTTTTTAAACCTTTTCTTCTATGCTCAGGAATATGAATACTCTTTTTACCGGCCAGGTAGAGACCGGTTAATGAAGTTTTACTTTTTATTAATTGTTCAGGAGTACCTGAAAAGATAATTTCACCACCATTTATTCCAGCTCCCGGCCCAATATCAATTACATAATCACAAAAACGAATAGTCTCCTCATCATGCTCAACCACCAATACAGTATTGCCAAGATTTCGAAGGTTCATTAAGGTTTTCAGCAATCTTGCATTATCCTTTTGATGAAGTCCAATACTTGGCTCATCCAGCACATAAAGCACTCCACTCAGTTTGGAGCCGATTTGGGTTGCAAGGCGTATTCTCTGACTTTCTCCACCGGACAAAGTTGCGGCTGATCTGCCAAGAGTAAGATAATCAAGACCAACGTTTTGTAAAAAATTTAAGCGTTGAGTTAGTTCATTAATAATGCTTGCGGCAATAATTTTGTCTTTTTTTTTAAGATTTAATGAATTTATATAGTGATTGGCACCTTGTATGGAGAGAGAAGTAATTTCATTGATAGTTTTACCCCCGACTTTTACTGACCTGGATGCTTTATTAAGTCTAGTTCCCTTACAAAAAGAGCAGGTTTTAAAATTCATAAATCTTTTTATATCTTCTCTCATATAATTGGAATCTGTTTCATGATACCGTCTTTGTAAACTTGGGATTACACCCTCAAAAGTTTTTTGATAAACAATTTTTTTCCCCATTCGTTCAACATAAAATGGTATTTTTTCCTTTTTTGAGCCATAGAGCAATACCTGTTGAAATTTATTGGAAAGTTCTTTAAAAGGTTTGTAAATATTCTCTTTATAGTGGGTTACAAGTGCATCAAGAAACTCCATAAACTGGACAGAATCCCTGTTTTCCCAGGGTATTATAGCACCTTGCCTTAAAGAGATTCTTTGATCAGGAACAATCAGGTCAGGATCAAACTCAGTCATAGATCCTAAACCGTCACATTCATGGCAGGCTCCCTGGGGCGAGTTAAAAGAGAACGATGCTGGTGTGAATAGAGGATAGCTGATTTTGCATTGCGCACATGATGCTTTTTCACTGAAAAAAATCTCTCTGTCCCGGCTTTGATCAAGAACATTTACCTGTCCCTGTGAAAGAGAGAGAGCAAGTTCAAGAGAGTCAGCAAGACGTTTTTCAATACCATCTTTAATGACAAGCCTGTCCACAACAGCATCAATAAAGTGTTTTTTGGTTTTTTCCAAGGAAATAAGGTCTTCAATTAAATAGATTTCATTGTTAACTCTGACCCTTGCAAAACCATCTTTTTTTATTTTTAAGAAAAGCTTTTTATGGGAGCCTTTTTGTCCAGAAATTAAAGGTGCTAAAATTAAAATTTTGGATTTTTTATCAAGCTCCATAATTTGATCTATAATTTGGTCAATAGACATGGAAGAAATTGGAGCTCCGCATTTATAACAATATGACTTGCCAACTCTTGCAAAAAGCAGTCGAAGATAGTCATAAATTTCTGTGATAGTTCCAACAGTTGACCTAGGGTTGTGGCTGGCTGTTTTTTGTTCAATGGATATGGCAGGGCTAAGCCCTATAATTGTATCCACATCCGGTTTATCCATCTGGCCTAAGAATTGTCTGGCATAGGTGGAGAGCGATTCAACATATCTTCGTTGACCTTCAGCATACAGTGTGTCAAAGGCAAGAGTTGATTTTCCTGAACCTGAAAGGCCGGTAATGACAGTTAAACTATTTTTGGGTATTTCAACATTGATATTTTTAAGGTTATGCTCCCGGGCACCCTTGATTATTATTTTATCACTATACATATATTAAATTTTATATTTTAAACCGCCCATGGCGGTTGTTGGCCTGGAATGCTGCCATCTTGATTGCCTCTACAAGACTTGAAGGATCTGCAATCCCCTTCCAGGCAATATCATAGGCTGTACCATGATCCACTGATGTCCTGATAATGGGCAGGCCCAGGGTAGTGTTTACTCCATCCTTAAAATGAATCAATTTAAACGCAATAAGCCCCTGGTCATGATACATGCAAATAACAGCATCATATTTACCATTGACTGCTTGATAAAAAACAGTATCAGGTGGCTGGGGTCCATCAACAGTCAATCCTTCCTTATTTGCAAGTCTGACAGCAGGGGCAATGATGTCTTTTTCTTCATAACCAAACATGGTGGCTTCCCCTGCATGGGGATTTAATCCTGCAACAGCTATTCTCGGATTTTTAATATTAAAGCGTTCTTTTAAAGAGATATGTGTGAGATTTATTTTTTTGACAATATCATTAATTGTTAAACTGGCCGATACATGGGACAGGGGAATGTGAATGGTAACAAGAACAACCTTAAGCCTTTCACCTGCCAGCATCATGGCATAATCTTTTGTGTCGGTACTGTGTGCAAGCAATTCAGTATGTCCATGAAATTTAGAGCCTGCAAGTTTTAATGCTGTTTTAGTAATAGGACATGTGACAAGAGCTGAAATACGGTTTTTTAATGCAAGACCGACTCCTTTGATGATATAGTCCTGCATTGCAGTGCCGATTTTAATATCTGGTTTTAAAAGTTTAGAACAGTTTATATTAATATTTGAAATATCCATGATATCCAAGGAATTAAACATATATTTACCCTGTTTTGGATCATCTATAATATTGATATTTTTATGATTAAAATTTAAAAGCCTGAGAGCCTGTTGAATAACATGTGAATCCCCAATTATCACAGGTTTGCAAATGGTATAGAGTTTGGGGTCGTTTAAAGCTTTAATTAGTATTTCAGGGCCTATTCCCACAGGATCTCCCATGGTAATGCCAATGGTTGGAAGATTTTTTAAAGGTTTCATCAAAATATTTATAGCATAAAGGTTAATGATATAAAATAAAATTGTGAAACCACTGTTAAATTAGGATTTTTAAAAAAGGTGTAATTTTTATTTAATTTGATGTAAATCATAGGAAAATAGAGTAAATCAAAGCAAATATATATTTTTTAAATCTTTGATTTGTCTTGAAATGTTAAAATTCCCTGAAAAAATAAATAGTTGTAAAAAGTGATTGTTATTAAAGGCAAAACCTTTGTTTCACATAAAAAGACCTATAAAATCAATTAATTAAAAACTATGCCAAGTTAGATTCAAATATTCTGTTAACATTTCTTATTGGAGTTGACCAATAAAACAAAATTAAATAGAAAAGCATATCTTTTATAAATATTAGTTCTATTTATTAGTAGTGGTTATCTTTGCTTTATCAATGAATACTTGAATTTTTAAATTATAATAAAGAGGTTGTTTTAAAATAGATGGAGTCGTCCTGGAAGGAAGTAAAATATCAAATTAAAAAGATATTACCTGATCACAGCTACAGAATGTGGATAGACCCTGTTAAGCTTATTGATCATGATAATGAGTATATTAAGCTGTCCAGTCCGAATTCCTATTTTGTAAAACGTTTAAAAGATACTTATCTTCCAATATTTGAAAAAGAGTTTTTAAAACTGGGTTTTAATAATATTAATATTGAATTTAAAGTATCCTCCAATAAAAAAATCAATAATAAAACAGGTACATACCCGGCTATTCCTCTGATTTCAAAAAAAAACATGCAGATGGACCTGCCAGGACTTGGCATGAAGTTTAACAGTGGGAGGATGTTTCATAAAGGGTTTACATTTGATGATTTTGTTGTGGGAGACAATTCAAATTTTGCTTACTCTGCATCTCTGTCCCTTGCCCATGGGAAAATAAACGGCTACAACATTCTTTATCTTCTGGCCAAAACAGGTCTTGGAAAAAGTCATCTCTCCCAGGCAGTTGGACATCATATAATAAAAAATTCACTCTCCAGAAGAGTTTATTATATAACAGCTGAGGATTTTACCAATGAGATGATATTTTCCTTGAGAAACAGTTGTATAGATAAGTTTAAGAAAAAATATAGAACAAAGTGTGATGTATTGATTCTCGAAGATATTCATTTTTTGTCTGGTAAAGATGCAACACAAAAAGAGCTTGCCATAACACTGGATTATCTTCTTGAAGCAAATAAAAAAATTATCTTTTCAGGATGTGAACTTCCTGAAGATATCCCTAAACTGAATGCTCAGTTAAAATCACGTCTAACCCTTGGACTTGTTACTGAAATTGATGCTCCGGATTATGCAACCAGAGTGAAAATTTTAAAAAAGAAATCAAAAAATTTAGGATATAATATTCCAAATCAGGTGACTGAGTATATTGCCCAGGAGTTGTGTGATGATGTACGACAGCTTGAAAGCGGGCTGTTAGGTGTTGCTACAAAGGGGCAGTTAATGGGGTGCAATATCGATGTAGCGCTTGCAAAAAGTGTACTTTTAAATATCGCAAAAACAAAAAAACAGGTTACAATTGAATCCATTAAAAAACTGGTTTGCAAAGAGTTCTCAATATCTCCTGCAGATATAGTCTCTGCTTCCAGAAAACAGAGGATTGTAAAACCGCGGCAGATGGCTATATTTCTCTCCAGAAAATATACAGATCAACCCATTAAAACCATTGGTACAAGTTTTAATAAATATCATGCAACTGCAATATATGCCATTAATGCAGTTGAAAAAGGGTTAAAACAGAAAAATGTTCTTTTTAATCAGATAAAATATCTTTCAAAAAAAATCGAAACAGGTAAACTTTAAATGAGTCTTTCAGGTTCAGTTTACAAAACCCTTCAAAAAATATCAGGAAAATCGAATGTTACAAGAAAAAAAGAAGAGCTTTTGTGTTATTCATATGATGCCACGGGAAATTCATTCCTTCCTGAAGTCATTGTTTTTCCAGGATCTGAAAACGAAGTTTCACAAATTCTGAATTTAGCGTCAAAACAAAATTTTATTGTGGTTCCCCGTGGGGCTGGTTCAGGAATGACAGGAGGCGCAGTCCCGGTTAATGGCGGGCTCGTCATGGTAACATCCAGGATGAATAAAATTTTGGAAATTGATGAAAATAATTTTATTGTAAAAGTCCAGCCTGGGGTTATAGTCGCAGATCTTCATAAAAAAGTGGAAGAAAAAAATCTGTTTTATCCTCCTGATCCTGCAAGTTCATCAATATGCACCATAGGAGGGAATATTGCTGAATGTGCGGGTGGACCAAGGGCAGTTAAATATGGTGTTACAAGAGATTACGTACTTGGTTTAAAAGCTGTTCTGCCTTCAGGAAAAATTATTCAAACAGGTGTTAAAACAGCAAAAGGCGTGGCAGGCTATGATTTAACCAGGCTGATTGTGGGATCTGAAGGTACTTTGGCCATCGTAACTGAAATTACACTGAAATTATTGGCAAAACCTGCAGCTATCAAGACCTTGGCAGTTTTTTTTGACAGTATGCAAAAGGCTGCAAAAACCGTATCAGGTATTATGAGGGAAACTGTTATTCCAAGATGTGTTGAATATCTTGATAAAGCAAGTATAGACCTTGTAAAAGATTATATTAGTTTTGACCTGCCAGACAATATTAAAGCCTTGTTAATAATTGAGCTTGATGGTGATAAAATCCAAGTTGAAAAAGATGCCCGGGATATTCAAAAATTGTGTTTCTCCTACAATGCTTTGGAAGTGTTGGTTGCAGAGGATAAAACCCAGTCCCAAGAATTGTGGAATGCCAGAAAAGCACTCTCTCCAGCGCTCTATAAGATTGCAAATAACAAAATTAACGAAGATATTGTAGTTCCGGTGGATAAAATTCCAGAAATGGTTCAAATTACCCAGGAAATACAAAAGACATCTGGGCTAAAGGTGGTAAGTTTTGGCCATGCAGGCGATGGCAATATTCATTGTAATATAATGTATAATAAAGCTGATGAAAGTGAAGTTTAAAAGGCAAACAAAGCTGTTGATAAACTTTTTCAAGCCACACTTGATCTTGGAGGTACTATTACTGGAGAGCATGGTGTGGGTATTACTAAAATGAAATATCTGCCAAAAGAGATAGGTGCAACACAAATTGAACTTATGAGAGGAATTAAAAAAGTGTTTGATCCTTTAAATATACTCAATCCTGGGAAAATCTTTATCTCTTAAACGCCTTGATCCCTTCACAAATTACAGGGTAAAGAAAAACGCTTTCAGATCACTCTTATTGAAGTTTTATTGCATAGTGATTATGGGTTAACAGCTGTTCCATAATATCAATTTTTGGATTTTTATTATGCATAACGCAGCATTTTATAGCAACACAACAATATTGTGAACATAGTTTGTTTTTTTTCTTAAATTCTCCAAAACAATCAGGTGTGTCTATGGAGTCTGTCTTCAATGATTTATTAATAGTAATCGGGTCAAATTGTTTTATTTTCATATTTATTCCATTTTCCAAGTTTTTTTGTCAGACATTATCTATTGTAAAAAACTGCCTTGGTCAAGACCTTATTTTTTATAAATCAACCATTGATTCTAATTTTGCAATCAAAGGTTTTAAACTCTGCTTTTTAGTTGCACAAACAGGGATGCCCTTGTTTAACAACCATTGATCATCAAAAGAATCAAGGTCAATACGATCAATTTTATTAAATACCATGAGAGTAGGGATTCTTTCTAATTTTAAATTTTTAAGAATTTTTTCAACAGATTTTTTTTGCTGCATAAAGCGCGGATTGCTGATATCTATAACGTGTAAAATAACATCAGCATCGCTAAGTTCTTCAAGAGTGGCATGAAATGCCTGCATCAACTCTTTGGGAAGTTTCTGGATAAATCCCACAGTATCAGTGATAATTACTTCTGTATCCTTTGGGAACCTTAAGCGCCTGCTGGATGGATCAAGTGTTGCAAACAGGCGGTTTGCTGCAATTATTTTACTTTGGGTCAGAGTGTTTAAAAGTGTTGATTTGCCAGCGTTTGTATAACCAACAATTGAAATAACAGGCAGATTTTTTCGTTTTCGTTTGGATTTTTGCTGTTTACGCTGCTTACGGATTTTTACAATCTCTTTTTTAAGCCGGTTTATTTTTTCTCGAACCCTTCGTCTGTTGATTTCAAGCTTTGTTTCTCCAGGACCTCTGCCCCCGATTCCTCCTGTCAATCTTGACATGGCCGTATTTTTAGTGATCAAGCGTGGCAGAAGGTATTCCATTTGAGCCAGCTCCACCTGAAATTTTCCTTCCCTTGATTTTGCCTGTCTTGCAAATATATCCAGGATCAGCTGGGTACGGTCTATGACTTTTATTTCAACGAAATCAGTAATGGAACGTATCTGGGAGGCTGACAGCTCTCTGTCAAATACAAGCATGGTTGCATATTTCTGAATGGCTGAAATAATAAGATCGGAGAGTTTTCCCTTACCCACTACAAATTTTGAATCAATGTTTTTCCGTCTTTGTACTGCTGTACCAATTACATTAATATGACTTGTCTTGCAAAGTTCTTTAAGCTCCTCCATGGAAGCCCAGGTTTCTTTTGGATTTAAAGTTGTTGCATTAATTAAAAATGCGTTTTCAGTGCCTGAATCCGGCTTATATAAAGAGTTTTTTCTTGTAAGTTCAGATTCAAGTGCAAGAATTTGGGTGAGGCAATCAATGTTGAGCTTGTTAATGCTGCTTTTTGGGGTAATCTGATATGGCACTGAATCTTCATCTGGAAGGATATGTGCAGAATAGACTATTCCAGGCTCGCCTGTTTTTGTAATACAGACAGCTGTAATATAATCCAGGCGCAATAAAGCAAGGTCAGTTAAATCGTCTTGTGTCAGAGGTTCATCTTTTAGATGGGTGTGAACCAGGCGAAGTCCCTTGAGTTTGCCGGGAATTGCCATATATCCAGACGTCACAGGTATAATAATCTTGTGTGCATCTCCAAGAAGAACATAGATAACTTTACCACTGCGATCAATTAGCAGGCCTATCTGCCTTTTTATCTCATGGGAAAGTTTAACCAGCAAATTTGCAATTTTCGGATCTAAAATATATTGGGCGGGTGTATTAAAGGTATAAAGAGTTTCTACTGTTTTAAGCTGGGTCTTTCTTAAACCGGAAGTGTTGCCAAAAAGTTTTTTCTTCATTCAAATCCCGGTATCTCTGAAGTAAGTTCTTCAAAACGAGTATAAGCCCCAAGGAAATGCATTAAAGCGGTGCCTGTTGCCCCATTTCTATTTTTAGCTACAATAATTTCAGCAGTCCCTTTTTTCGAGTTGTCAGGCTCTTTATTATATACTTCGTCCCTGTAAATGAATGCAACAATATCAGCATCCTGTTCAAGAGCACCTGATTCACGAAGGTCAGACAGCATTGGACGTTTGTCAGAGCGTTGTTCAAGCATTCTATTGAGTTGAGACAGGGCCATGACAGGCACATTGAGCTCTTTTGCAAGAGCTTTGAGCGATCTTGATATCTCAGCAATTTCTAGATCTCTTCGCTCTGTTTTAAACGGGGGTTTCATCAATTGAAGATAATCAATAATAATAAGGCCAAGTTCATTATGTCTTTTATATAATTTCCTTGCCTTTGCTCTTATTTCCATGGCAGTAATATTGGGCGAATCATCAATAAAAATGGGCAGTTCGTTTAAAACACCGGCAGCATCTGTTGCACTCTGCCAGTCTTCCTGGCTGATAAAGCCTGTTCTAAGCCTGTTTGAATCTATACGTGCCTCTGATGTCAGGAGCCGCATGGAAAGCTGTTCATTTGACATTTCAAGGGAGAATACAGCAACAGGCTTCCTCTCTTCAACAGCAACGTTTCTTGCAATGTTTAATGCAAGGGCAGTTTTCCCCATACTGGGTCTTGCTGCAAGAATAATTAAGTCGGACTTTTGCAGTCCAGAGGTAATATTGTTTAATTTTAGATATCCTGTGGAGAGTCCTGAAAGACCACCGGCATTACCCTGCTGCTCTTCAAGTTTGTCAATATTGATATTAATCAGGTCACCAAGGTTTTGAAAAGAAGTTTGAGTTTTTTTCTCTGAAACATTGAAAATAGAGGTTTCAGCAAAATCAACAATTTCTTCAAAGTCACCTTTATCTTCCAGGCATTTTTCTAATATTGCTGAGGAGGCTGTTATTAGTTCTCTTAAAGAGGATTTACCTTTAATGATCCTTGCATAATGGACCGCGTTTACTGCAATGGGAGCGGCATCACAAATAGTTGCAAGATAGGCAGCTCCTCCAATACTTTCAAGCTGGTTTTTTTCTTTTAGCCCATTGGCAACTGTAATAAGATCTGCAGGCTCTTGTTTGTTGGCAAGTTCAATAATTACATTGAATATTTTTTTATGGGCACCTTTGTAAAAGTCTTCGGGCGATAGAATATCTATAATATCAAGAAGACTGTCATTATTAATAAAGATTGCACTTAATATTGACTCTTCCGCCTCAATATCATGAGGAGGAATTTTATTTAAAAGCGGGTCTGCGGTTGTTTTGTTGGCTTTTAACACAATATATTTTTAAAAACGTGTCTGGTTTAAAAAGTATCCGGGAGATTTAAAATCCTCCCGGATTCAGCTCTATTTTTTTTCTTTTTCTTCTGCAACAACTTTTACAGTGATTTCAGGTTCAACATCTTTATAAAGACGGATGGGTACCTTATACTCACCAATTTCTTTTATAGGTTCGGCAAGCAGTATGGATCGACGTTCCAAAGTGATATCCTGACTACTTAGGGAATTTTTAATGTCATGGGTTGTGACTGATCCGTAAAGATTTTCTTCTTCATGTACCTTGGCTTTAATGATACATACCACCTCTTTGATCCTGTCTGCCATCTCTTCGGCAATTTTTCGCTCTTTGGCAATCTGAAGTTCCAGCTTTGCCTTTGCCTGTTCCATGACTTTTCTGTTTTGCGGTGTAGCAATTATGGCTTTGCCCTGGGGCAGAAGATAGTTGCGGCCATACCCTGGTGCAACATCACATTCTGCTCCTGCAATACCAAGCGTGTCAATGGTTTCTTTTAATATAATTTTCATTTAAACCTCCAAGAAGATCCAGTCTGGTTAAATCAGGCTGATTTCTATTTATTTATTTTTTTTAAACTTGTATCCAGTTTTCTGAAATTGAACCATGTATCAAACAATCCGAATCCTATAACAAGGAACATGAAAAGAGGTTGAATTGCAATCAAGATATAAAAAAAAAATCTTAAAGCAAAAGGAGCTCTTTTTTTCTGGAAAAAAAATGATACAACCGCAATTCCCTGGAAAAAATATACAAACAATAAAATGATTAAACAATTTAAAGCAAGTATTGTTATTACACCCATGGGAAAAAACATTAAAACAGATAAACCAATTAATCCAAACACCATATATTCAGGTGCCTTCCACTGATTTAAATTTTCAATACTTTTAACAATGATTCCTTGTCTACTCAGCAGCTTTCTAATCAATAAAATATTAAGCCATACCATGGTAAAATATGAATTGATAAATATTGCAGGAAAAGCACTTACCAGCAATGAGCTTGCTTTTTCAAGCATCTGCTGGTCAATTTTAATCTCCGGGTAGAGCTCAGCTGACTGGGAAAAAAGCTGCGTTGACAAGTTTTGATATCGCAGCACATAATTTGAAATCAGTTGATCAATTCCTTCAGTAAAAGTTAAAGAGTAAAAAAATAAAATCATGACACAGGCTGATAGAACTGCAAAACCTGTATAAAGGATTATTTTTTCAATACTTAAGTGCTGTTCTATACACTCACCAAGAAAAAAACCTGTCATTAGCAAAGAACCAAAATAGAGTGTATTAAGAGCAAAGTTACTGGTAGAGATAATTAATACTGCCAGGCTTGCAGCAATAATAATTGCGCCCGGATTTCTTCCTGTTTTAAGCCTGTAAAATAAAACAGGCAGGGGAAGAAACATCCAGGCAAACACACCGATCAATGGCATCACATAGATAATGGCAATGATCATTATGCATAAGAAGATACCCGTTAGAATATCTTTTATCGCCGCAGGTTGTGTTAATGTACCAGTCATATGCATTGCTCTTAGCTTGATTTAATACATGGGCCTGCCAACAAATGGCAGCAGGGCAATCTGGCGTGACTGCTTGATTGTAGTGGTTAGTTCTCTTTGATGTTTAGCACATGTGCCTGTGATTCTTCTCGGTATTATTTTACCACGTTCTGTAATGAATTGTCTCAGTGCTTTTGGAGTTTTATAATTAAGTTCAAGGTCATTATCCACACAGAATCTACATATTTTACGGCGTTGATAAAATTTATTTTTACCTCCGCCTCGTTGTTTTTTACGATCATACATCTTGTTTGTCTCCAATCTTAATTATTCAGTTTCTTCTTTGGTTTTTTCAACTTTTTTTTCATCCTTAAGAGTATCATCATCAACTATCTTTTTTTCAACAGATTCACTCTCTGTCTCTTTTGAAAGTTTATCCTGATTCTCTTTGGCTTCCTCTTCAAGTTGTTCCACCGTTACATCATCAGAAAGAAGGAGTGTCATAAATTTCAACACATCATCACTAAGGCGCAGATTTCTTTCAAGTTCTTTTACAAGAGATCCGGTTCCGCCATAAGTAATACAAACATAAAACCCTCTTAGTTTTTTCTTGATTTCATAGGCAAGTTTTTTATTGCCCCATGCATCAAAATCTAAATGAATACCATTCTCTTTAGTAATGATATTTTTGACCCTGTCAAACAGATCAGTACGGGCTTGATCCTTAACGTCAGGGTCTAAAATAAATACAGTTTCATACTTCCTCATTGTCTCTCCTTACGGATATAAAGCCCTGACATTCGAATCAGAGCAAGGATTAATATAAACAGCAATACCCCCTAAATAAAGTATTGCATACAAACTCATTTGTTTATCATTAAAACCGGCTCAGGTCAATCTTTTTATCGATCTTCCCTCTTTTTCTTTGATTTGATTAAAGGTATTAGAAAAACTATATTTGCAATCAAAAACAGAACACTTCCAATAAAGGTTAAAATATCATGATTTTTCAAGCTTGATGCAATGAAAAAAATAGCACATATAATATAGAGTATCCAGCCGGTCAGCTGAAATTTGATTTGCTGTTTAATTTAATTTCCCTTATTTTTTAATAATAAATTTTATCATTTATTTCCTCTGTTTTATATGGAAATATCAGATTTAGGGAATAAATAAAAGATAATAGCGTGGAAGCAATTTCCCAATCTGTCGAGAGTGTTGTAAATTTTTTTTTTATATGCAAAGTTATATATGAATATTAATGTGAAAAAAGGAGCCGCAAATGACTAATTTTTTATTTGTGTTAAGCAAAGATGATAATGAAAATGCCACAAGATGTTTTCAATTTGCCCAAATTGCCCATTCAAAAGGGCACCATGTTGATATGTTTTTTATTGACGGTGGTGTTATGTGGGCAAATCAGGAGAGGAATTTGAACATAAAAACTGCTACTGGAGACTGTCCTGCAGATTACCTGCCATATCTTGTGGAAAATGAGGTTGTCACAGGAATATGCACCCCATGTGCTAAAAATCGTGAAATTGATGAAGCAAAATTTTTCAGCAATATGGTTTTGGATGGTGGGCCTCATCTGATTGATATGGCAGCTGAAGCAAAAGTTTTTAATTTTTAAAGGCTTTATTTGTGGTTTCCATGGTCATAAGATACACTTTTTTATTAAAAAATTTAATTGTAATTTAAAACAGGTGATAAGAAGATGGAAAAGAGTAATCAAGCTGAATCTTTTGAAGAGTTCATTAAGTCTTTTTTTTATGGGAGACGTTCTGACCTCTCTTTTAAATTTTTATCTGATCTGAAGCCAGATAAGGCTTCAATCTTTATCCAGGATCTGTTTAAAGATATTGTTGACTCCATTGATGACAAGGATATAGAACAGGTAAGATTAAGGCTGCTGAAAGGTCAGATGGATGGGTATAGAGAACAAAAAAATTTTGATTATGACAGCGGACCATTTTTTTCTTTAAAAAAACCTCTATCCTCAATGAAATTGTCGCTTCTTACATCAAGCGGTCATTTCTTAAAAACAGATGACCCAAAACCTCTGGGAGTTGAGAATATGACCCAGCAAGAGGCTGAAAGCCGTGTTTTTGATTTTTTAAAAGAAGAACCTGTTTTGTCTGAAATTCCATTCGAAGCCAATCCTGGTGATCTAATGGTACGCCATGGAGGATATGATATCAGGGCAGCATTAAAAGATCCTAATGTATCTTTTCCATATAAGAGAATGATACAATTGAATACTAAAGGGGTGTTTAAGAAGTTAACAGCAAAAGCATACTCATTTGTAGGAGCTTGCTCTCAGATAAGGTTATTGAAAAAAACACTGCCTGGATGGGTTGATAAGTTTAGAAACCTTGGCGTTGATGCTGTGGTTCTGGTTCCGGTCTGACCTGTCTGTCACATGTCCGTGGGACATGTTGCAAGAGCTTTTGAAGATGCAAATATAGCTACTGTAATTATTGCAGTAAAATCTTTTGAAACCAGAATGAAGATGATGTCCCTGCCAAGGGTGCTGCTAACACCACAACTATTAGGGCGGCCCTTAGGAAACCCTTTTGATGAACAGCAACACACTGAAATTTTAAATACAGCCATAAAAATGTTTGAAACAGCCGAGCAAAACGGAACTATTCAAGAATTTCACTGATCCAGGTAAGCTACAGCAGTATTAGTTTTGATATCTGGATGAAGCTGATTTTTAACAGAACAAGAATCCATGGCCTTTATAATAGCTTTGATGTATTTTTCAGGAAATTGTTGATTCACATGAAGAGTGATCCTTACATTTTCCATGAGTTTTTGTCCCTCTTTTAAGGAAACATCAACAAAAACATACATACTGTCTGTGGAGAGCTTTCTTACATCACAAAAGGATTTTGCATATATTCCGGCACAGGCTCCTATGGAACTTACAAAAATATCAAATGGCTCCGGTGCAGTTTCATCTCCTCCATTTTCTTTTGACTGGTCAGTTTTGATCTTATAATTATTAAATGTAACATCTACTTTTTTATTCCCCGGAAATGTAATTTTGAATCCGCTCATCTAATACTCCTGTGATTGATAATTATATTATGTGGCAGTTATTACCACAATTTGGATAAAAAAACACGTTTGTTTTGATCAATGTATCTGTATATGCTATTGGTAAAGGTCGGTAACATCAGGTCAATTTTATAAACCATGGGAAGAGTATAAAAAAATTATCATATAAATGTTAAATATTGAAACTGTATCAAAGCATTTTGGGAATCAAACCCTGTTAGATCAAACAGGTTTTCAGGTTAACCCTGGCGAGAGAGTAGGACTTGTTGGCAGAAATGGCCATGGCAAAACCACACTTTTAAACATGATATCTGGCAGCGACCATCCTGATGAAGGAAGTATTTTATATCCTTCAGGGTATAAACTCGGGTTTCTATCCCAGAAGATTATGTTTTCCCAATCCCGTGTCATTGATGAAGCCATGCTCGGGCTTTTAGAACATGAAAAAGATCACTATTGGAAAGCTGAAAAAATTCTGGCAGGACTGGGATTTTCTCAAGATGATATGGCAAAGAATCCTGATATGTTTTCAGGAGGTTTTCAGGTAAGACTTAATCTTGCCAAAGTGCTTGTTTCCGACCCGGATCTTCTGATTTTGGATGAGCCCACAAATTATCTTGATATTACTTCCATTAGATGGATTTCAAAATTCCTTGTCTCATGGCCCAGAGAAGTCTTGCTGGTTACTCATGACCGGGGCTTTATGGATAGTGTTGTAACCCATATTGCAGGTATTCACAGGAAAAAAATAAAAAAAATTAAAGGAGATACCTCTAAATATTATTTGCAGATTGCCCAGGATGAAGAGGTGTGGGAAAAAACCAGGCAGAATGAAGAAAAAAGAACAAAAGAGATAGAAGTCTTTATTTCAAAATTTCGTGCAAAAGCACGCCTTGCAAGTATGGTTCAGTCCAGGATAAAAACTTTGGCAAAATCCCAGCCAAAAGAGAAACTTCAAAAACTAAAAAATCTTGAATTTTCATTTAACAGCCTTGCTTTTGCAGGTAAGCAGGTATTGAATATAGAAAATCTCTCCTTTGGCTGGGAGCAGAAAAATTTATTAATTAAAGATTTTTCCTTAACCGTTTATCCTGAAGACCGTATTGGTGTTATTGGTAAAAACGGTAAGGGTAAAACAACGCTTTTAAAACTTATAAGCGGAAACCTTAACGCTGCAGCAGGCAGTATAAAAATTAATCCAGGTGTGCAGCAGGGTTATTTTGAACAGACTAATGTGCAGTCATTAAATGATAATTTTACCATTGAAGATGAACTTTTGTTCTCTTTGCCCGATTCAGACAGACAGAGAGTTCGTAATATCTGCGGGGCCATGATGTTTGAAAAAGATTCAGCTTTAAAAAAAATATCTATTCTGTCCGGTGGAGAAAAATCAAGGGTTATGCTGGGCAAGCTGCTTATGTCTCCTGCCAATCTGCTGGTATTAGATGAGCCAAGTAATCATCTTGATATAGAATCATGCGATTCTCTCATGTGTGCTCTTGATGATTTTAAAGGTGCTGTAATCATGGTAACTCATAATGAAATGTTTCTTCACTCACTTGCCAACCGGCTTGTTGTTTTTAAAAACAAAAGCCTTGAAATTTTTGAAGGCACCTATAAGGAATTTCTTGATAAAGAAGGGTGGGAGGATGAAGAAAACTATACTGAAAAAAAGAAAAAATCATCAATTTTGTCAAAAAAAGAGATCCGTCAGAAAAAATCAGAGATTATCAATGGAAAATCAAAGAAAATCAATCCTGTAAAGCAAAAAATTGAGAAACTTGAAAATAGTATTGATAAAAATGAAAAATTGATTAATGATATTAATGAAAAATTATTAAAAGCATCACTTAATAAGAATGGTTCAAAGATAGAGGAACTTTCACAGGAACTTTCAAACCTTGAAAATAGCAATGAGTCACTGTTTGATGATCTTGAGATTCACATGGATAAATTTGAAAAAATAGAAAAATTCTATGATATCCAACTACAAGAACTGGATAGGGAACAAAACTTTAATGGACAAAAAAACAATTAACTTTTATTATGGCATTATTATAATCGTTGTTGGTCTATCTGTTTTCTACAGAATACCCCAGGTAATGCCAAGAGTTGCAACCATTGAATTTTTTTCGCAAAAGCTTTTTATTGTTAAAGCATGTTTTTATATTCTGGGCGGACTGTTAGTTTTAGCAGGTAGTATTAGAATTTATAAGAATTATAAATAGTCAAGGATTGTTGTATGAGTAAAAAGTCATCCAGCCTGAAATCAACCATAAAAGATCAATCCGGTGCCGGGAAGACAAGAATTGGGGAAATTCTTTCCAAAGAGGGCCAGATTACCAGTTCACAATTGGATGAAGCCTTAAAAGTTCATAGAAAAACCAAGGACCGCCTGAGCAATATACTTTTAAATAAAGGTTATATTGACCCTGATACAATTATAAATGTTCTTGGTCGTATCTATAATTATAGTGTCATAAAATTGTCTGAAATCAAGCCAGATCCCAAAGTATTAAAAATTTTACCCTTTGAACTAGCTAAGAGCGCAATGGTGTTCCCCCTTGAATTAAAGGGAGAAAATTTATCTATTACCATGGTGGAGCCAACCGATACCACGGTTGTTGAAGATCTTCAGAAAAAAACAGGTAAAACACTTCAGGTTTCTGTATCAACGGAAAATGATATAATTCAAGCATATCGTGATTTTTATAAAATTTCTGATGAAGAGTATAAAACTTTTCTCTATTTTGAAGATGATTTTGAAGAGGATGAGCCTGTAACATCTGTCGAGGATTTTGGTTCTCTTGTTTCAGAGGCTGCAGAAGAGATTGAGGTGAGCTCAGGCGATCTTGATGATGCACCAGATGAATTTATGGCATCAGATGCACCCATTATCAAGCTTGTAAATGGTATCCTTACAAAAGCCATCAATGACGGGGTTAGTGATATTCATATTGAACCTTTTGAAAAAACATTCCAGGTACGTTACAGACTTGATGGTTCAATGTATAAATCCATGAATCTTCCACTCAGTATAAAAAATGCGGTCCTTTCAAGAATTAAAATTCTGGCAGAACTTGATATCGCTGAAAGACGTGTTCCCCAGGATGGAAGGATAAAACTCAAATTCGGAAGGAAAAGATCCATTGATTTCAGGGTCTCTACCCTGCCGACTCTTTTTGGTGAAAGCATTGTAATGCGTATTCTTGATAAGAGTGCACTTAACGTTGATTTGACTAAACTTGGTTTGAGGCTTCAACCTTTAACAGCCTTAAACGATGTATATCTAGACCCTATGGACTTCTGCTTGTAACAGGCCCCACAGGAAGCGGTAAAACCACAACTCTTTACTCAATTCTTAACCGTTTGAATAAAGATGATATCAAGATATTAACAGCAGAAGATCCTGTTGAATTTAACTTTAAAGGAATTAACCAGGTTCCAGTAAAAGAACAGGCTGGAATGACATTTGCCAAAGCCCTTAGAGCCTTTTTACGACAGGATCCTGATATAATCATGGTGGGGGAAATTAGAGATCTGGAGACTGCTGAAATTGCTCTTAAAGCTGCCATGACAGGCCATCTTGTTTTTGCAACCCTGCATACCAATGACTGTCCCTCAACCATAGGACGACTTATTGATCTTGGCATCCCTCCATATATGCTGTCTGCTGCTGTTACCATGGTCATGTCCCAACGGCTTGGAAGAAGGCTCTGCCCTGAATGCAAACAGATTGTTACAGGTCATGATGAAAAAGACCTTGAATCCAATGGATTTGCTAAAGAGGAGATACAAGATCTTAAAATTTATGGCCCAAAAGGGTGTAAGCGCTGCAATGGAACCGGTTATAAGGGCAGGGTGGGACTCTATGAATTAATGGAGGTTACAGATGATGTAGGCAAAGCAATCAGCGCAGAAGTGCCTGAAGACCAGCTCAGAAAAGTATCCATACAGGAAGGAATGGTAACCCTGAGAGATGCTGGCCTTGAAAAAGTCAGAACCGGAGAGACATCATTTGACGAAATAAAAAAAAAGACCAATATCACAAAGGAATCCTTACCTGCTTATCTTATTAATCCTGACATTGAACGATATGAAGATAAAGATGTGATTATAAGGGAAGGCAATAAGGATAATGATTTTTTCAAACTTATTCAGGGCGGTTTATATGTTGTTAAGGGGGGTAAAAAAATAGCTGAAATTGTCCAGCCCGGCGACTATTTCGGGGAGATGTCAGCATTTACTCGGGAGCTAAGATCAGCATCAATCATCTCTAAAGGTCGATCTGCTGTGAAACGCTATCCAGGGGAGAAATTAGTCGAAATAATAGAGAAATATCCCGATATTGCAAAACCTCTTTTCGAGGTTCTTGCAACACGACTTGGTAATACTGACAAGAGTTTTGTTAAAGCATTAACGCAGCTTAAAAAAATCAGGCCTAAATAGATATTATTTATAGTAGCGGTCTTTTTCACTGTATATGCATCCGCAATACTGCTGGCGGTACATTTTAAGACGTTTTGATTCTTCTATCCCGAATTTCCAACCTTCTCTGAAATCATGGTAGAAAAATTTTAAGCCATAATTTTTTGCAAGAGCTTCTCCTGTCTGCCTTATAAGCTCATGATTCTGGAATTTGCTGTAGAGTAAAGTTGTTG
>CAXMTQ010000011.1:0-19718 GCA_964196205.1 uncultured Desulfobacula sp. | reverse complement strand
GGTTCCAACTTAGCGGTCAAAAGATAAAAATGCCGTGACGGGTTATTGGTTTAATTTTGTTCACTTAACCTTGACACAATTACAAAAAAATACTACTTTACCTTGAATTAAATTAACCATGGGAGAGGTGACCGAGCGGCTGAAGGTGCACGCCTGGAAAGCGTGTGTATCCTAACCGGGTACCGAGGGTTCGAATCCCTCCCTCTCCGCCAAATCAAAACATACAGGCTGTCAACCATCGAATAATATGTCATACCAGGTATTAGCATTAAAATACAGACCAAGGACTTTTGACGAAGTTATAGGTCAGAATCATGTAACTGACACCCTTGCCAATGCAATTTCTTCGGACAGGGTTGCCCATGCCATTCTTTTCACAGGACCCAGGGGTACAGGGAAAACCACCATAGCAAGAATTCTGGCCAGGGCAATGAATTGTAAACTAGGGCCTGTCCCGGAACCTTGCAATAGTTGTAAAATCTGTAAAGATATTATTCAAGGGCATTGCACAGATGTATTTGAGATTGACGGAGCATCTAATAACAGTGTGGATCAAATAAGGGATCTGAGACAAAACGTCACATATATGCCTTCATCTGCAAAATATAAAATATATATTATTGATGAAGTCCATATGCTTTCTACAGCTGCATTTAATGCTCTGCTCAAAACCCTTGAAGAACCACCTGAACATGTGATGTTTATTTTTGCCACAACAGAAGCACATAAAATTCCTGCCACTATTTTGTCAAGATGCCAGAGACATGACTTAAACAGAATCCAGCTGGCTTTAATTTCAAACCATCTGCAAAAACTTTGCAGCAGTGAAGGTTACACAATTGAAAAAGAGAGTCTTGATCTTATATCCCAGGAAGCTGACGGCTCCATAAGAGATGGATTAAGTCTCCTTGACAGAATCCTCTCTTCTGCTGATACCAAGGAAATTGAACCAGAACGCGTGCTGGCCGGGCTTGGAATCCAGGATCAGCAGGTCATGCATGATATCTCAGCTGCGATTTTCAATCAAAATGGCGCTCAACTTATTGATATTATAGAAAAAATAAATAATTCAGGAATTGATCTTAAAAAATTCTATTCAGATATAATTTATCACTTCAGAAATTACAGTGTTATCAAGATTTGTGGCAAAGATACTCCTGCCGCCAATATCACTGATCTGGAAAAGACAAGAATAATTCAGGCTTCAGACAAACTTTCAAGCGGTTTTATCAACACTATTTTACAAATTCTTCTGGATGGAGAATCCATTGTTAATTATTCATCACATACTAAAATTGCAATTGAAATGGTTCTTTTAAAACTGATCCATATAAATCCCGGCGCTCAGATCGATAAAATCATAGACAAACTTGATATTATATCAAAACATATAGATTCAAATTTTTCACAGACTTCCAACCAGTTTGAACCTGTACAAAGAGCTGATATAAATGAAGGCAGTGATAACAACTGCCAGGCAGTAAGAGAGCCTGTTCCGACTCATCAATATAAAAGCGCATCTGACCATGCAGCAATAGAAAAAAATGACCAGGAAGAAAAAACATGGCCTGGATTCTTAAAAAAAATTAAACAAAGATTTCCTGTCATGTTTGCCCTGCTGTCAAAAGGTATTATAAAAGAGAGTAGTGATAATGAGATCACTGTTGAAGTAAAAGCCTCCTCCTCTTTTGAAAACAAGAGGATTGAAAATAAAAAACATGAACTTAAAACCATGTGCAAAAAATTTCTTGGAAAATATTTGACAATCAAAATAGTTTCACAAAAGACTAAATTAACCCAAAACAGTAACAAAGAGAAAAAAAATAGAGCAGCAGCCTTCAACCATCCCATGGTTGTTAAAGCAAAACAGATGTTTAATGGAGAGATCATAAATTATTAAAACAGGAGAAATACAATGAAAAATATGAATTCAATGATGAAACAGGCACAAAGTCTTCAAAAAAAAATGATAAAAACACAGGCGGAACTGGCAACAAAAACCATTGAAGCATCCTCTGGCGGGGGTATGATCAAGGTAGTTGCCAATGGTGCTCAAAAAATAGAATCCATTGTTATGGAAAAAGAAGTTGTTGATCCAGAAGATATTGAAATGCTTCAAGATCTTGTTCTTGCAGCTGTTAATGATGCTTTAAACAAATCCCAGGAAATGGTATCCTCAGAGATGGGTAAGCTTACAGGTGGACTTAATATTCCAGGTCTTTAGAAAGAGTCTTTAAAAACCCATGAATTATTATCCTGATCCAATATTAAAACTGATCAACAGTCTCTCAACGCTTCCAGGTATTGGGAAAAAAACTGCAGAAAGGCTTGCTTTGCATATTCTGCATGCTCCAGACACCCAGGCTGCGACTCTCGCTGCTGACATTATTGAATTAAAAACCAGTGTCAAATTATGCCGGGTATGTTTTGCCTTGAGTGACAAAGACATCTGCAAGATATGTTCTGATCCATCACGGGATCAAAGCCTTGTATGTGTGGTGGAAAGCCCCACAGATATGGCTGCCATTGAAAAATCCAATGCCTTTGCCGGAACTTATCACATATTGGGAGGAACTCTATCTCCCATTGACGGCATATGTCCCAATGACATCAGAATAGATGAGTTGTTCAAACGAACTGACCAAGGCAAAATAAAGGAGATCATCCTTGCCACCAAAACCAATGTTGAAGGAGAGGTCACAGCTTCTTATATCCTTGAGAAACTTAAACATAAAAAAATAAAAATCACAAGGATTGCTTCTGGAATCCCCATGGGCGGCGATTTACAATATATAGATCAGCTGACCATGCAAAAAGCCATGGAAAAAAGATATGGATTCTAAATATAAAACCAGTAATGATATCTTTAAGTGCCAGCAATGTGGTGATTGCTGTAAAGGCTTTGGCGGAACATATGTTACAAAACAAAATATTGTGGATATAGCAGCATATAAAAATTATGATCCAAAAAAATTTATTGAACACTATTGCGACAAATCTGGATCAAGGTATGTTTTAACACTGGGTAAAAATGGATATTGCATTTTTTTTGATAAAACAGAACAATGCACCATTCACAAGGTAAAACCTTATATGTGCAGGGCCTGGCCATTTATTCAAAGTGTAATTGACTATCCTGAGAACTGGAATATAATGGCAAACTCCTGTCCCGGCATAAAAAAAAATATCCCGCACAAAGACCTTGTACAAATTGTCTCAACTGAAAAAGAAAAAATGGACAAAAAAAATCTTTTATAGCTGGCGTTTAAATTTAACCCCTATCCCATTATCCTGCAATCTAACGATTTCTCCTATGATTTTAAATATTTTTTTACTTGCAGGAATCTGAAATCTCATTGTAACATTCTGGCCCACAAAAAAAGAGTGGTCAATTTCACTGGATTCAATAAATTCAATAAAGGCTCCGCATCTGCTGATATCATTGATAAAAGCACCACCCTGTTTTTCCCCTTTTTCAGGTTCCACCTGAACTACCCACTGTTTTTTTAAATTTCTTCTGGCATGCCGCCTTGATCCTTCACAGCCGCTTTTATCTAAGCTGTCTAATAAGCTCAGCTGCTGTTCAGCAGACATCTCAAGAATTATATTAAGAAGACGTGATGTAACTTCAATCTCGTCATAACATCTGTTTTCAGAACTCATTAAACATATCCTTTATTATTATAAAAAGTAGTTTTATCTGCCCACTCCCATATCTGCAAACTGACTGGCAATACTGTCACGCTCATAGACGATTTCAACCCTTCTATTCAAAGATCTTCCCTTTGCAGTATCATTTGTAGCCACAGGATGATAACTGGCATATCCTTCTGCCGAGACATATTGAGGCGGCACTCCATTTTCAACGAGCAGACGAACAACCGTTGATGCCCTTGCGCTTGAAAGTTCCCAGTTGGATGGAAACATGGTCGAGGAAATCGGTGAGCTGTCTGTATGCCCTTTTATCTTAACATGGTATGCCAGTTTGGAAAGGACAGCAGCAACTTTTTTTAAAATATCTCTTCCTTTTGCAGAAAGATTTGTTCCGCCTCTTGAAAACAGTAAAAGATCAGACATGGTTATAACAACACCATCTTCAGTTTTTGTAACGCTGACTTCCCCTCCAAGTTTATTGAGCAATACAAGCTCTCTAACCTCAGAAACTATATCTTCCATCTCTTTTTCTATCATGGCGCCAAGTTCATCAATCTGCTGATTTTGAGCAGGTGGTTCCGATGGAACCGCATGCATGGTAAGACCCTCTCTTGTGCCAGCTTCTGGTACTACCTGTTCTCCCAGCGCGGTTCTTAAAGATTGAACCATCTCTTTGTAGGTTTCCTGCTGTGTAGTACTCATGGCAAAAAGAAGGACAAAAAAGGCCATTAAAAGTGTAACCAGATCAGCAAAGGTTGTAATCCAGACTGGTGCACCTGCTCGAGGAAATTTTATATCTTGTGCATGAGGATAAGGTAACCCTGCATCTTCTTCTGCTTGAGCTGCTTCTTCAGCCATTTTTTATTCTCGTATTGTTTATTTATCTTTAATATTCTTTTTCATCACCCATATAAATATTGAGCTTGTCTTCCATAAGTTTAGGGTGTTCACCTTCTCTTATGGAAATAATCCCTTGAAAAATTATATTCATATTGGTTATCTCTTCTTCATTTCTTCCAGCCAGTTTATCTGACATGGGAATAAAAAACAGATTGGCAAGGACAGCACCATAAAATGTAGTAATCATGGCTACAGCCATTTTAGGACCAATGGAAGAAGGGTCATCCAGATTTGCAAGCATCTGCACAAGACCGATCAATGTGCCTATCATTCCAAATGCAGGCGCATATGTCCCCATACTGGCAAATATATCAGAACCTGTATCAAGAGTTTTTTTTGTTAATTCCATCTTTTTTTGCATTATTGCTGCAATATCTGCTGTTTTAACACCATCAACTGTCATCTGCAAAGCCTGGGCAAGGTATGGATCGTTTGTGTCTGCGATATTTCCTTCAATGGAGAGAAGACCTCCTTTTCTTGCTTTATTGGATGTTGCCACGAGATTGGCAATTATATCTTCAGCTGGCTCAAGCTTGAAAATAAAAATTTTCATGGCTGCTTTAAAAACACCCAGAAAATCTTTAAGAGGGTAACCTATCATTGTGGCTGCCACTGTGCCTCCCACAACTATTAAAACAGAAGGAATATTAATAAATGCAACAATACTGCCACTAAGCAGGATTGTTCCTATGACAAATCCAATGCCGGAAACAACACCAATAATCGAAGATATATCCATTTTTAGGCCCTTATATAAACGATTTCATAAACAGGATATTCCCTGTTATATTTTTTGATCTTATCAATAGCTTCCTTTGTAAGTAAAGTATTTACAGAAAAAAGTTTGGTTCCCGTATTTGTAAAAAGAGCAGTTCCCAGAGTCATACCAGGCTCAAGTTGATGAACTCCTACACCCCTTACCTTGTAGCCTTCCGATCCCATATGAAGAACTGCATATTTTTCAAGCAAGGCCACAATATTTGGATCAAGCCTAGCACCTGAAAATTTTTCCAATTTTATCAAAAATAGTTCCAGAGATGAAGCTTCAATCTCATCCTGCAATGAATCAAAAACATCAGCTCCGGCCAAAATCCTTGATAATAAAGGGATATATCTTCGTTTCAAGCCCTTGGGAGTGCCAGTCCCATCTGAGTTTTCATGTAAATTATAAATAATTTTTGCACAATTTTTAAATTCACTGCAATTTGCAAGAAGATCAGCACCTTTGAGCGGATATTGAACAAAAAAATCTTTTTCATAATCTGAAAGCTTTTCTTCAGGCTTTTGCAGTATGTTGTCCGGTACCAATAAAAGCCCAACTTCATGCAGCATAGCAGCTTTCCTGAGATCTTCCAACTTTTTTTCATCAAATCCAAACCGGGCTGCAACAAAATGAGCAATATGTGCGACACGTTCACCATGCCCTCTGTTCTTTTCAATCCTTGTAGTGATCAAACTGGACATAATTTTTGAAAAACCATTAATATTATCCAGAAGAGTGTTTTTTACTGTTTTGATCTCTTTTTTTATTCGCTTTCGCTCACGCGTCATCTGATTGAGTTGTTTAAAAGCATTGTTCAATGTAGTGCGGTCTTCAAAAAGCTGATTTTTTGTCTCTTTTAATTCTGCTTTGAATTTTTCAAGATATTCAAAAGATTTTTTGAGTTTGCGTTTTTGATCAGTAATTTCCTGGTTGTAAGATTCAAACTGTTGCTTTTTTTTTTGCTCACTCTGAGTAATCATTCATCCACCATTCATCCCAGTCAGTTTTCATTATGCTTTGAGCAATCTGTTTTCCTGTATCGGTTTTGAGCCTGTTAAGAACATAGGGCAGCCATTTTTCAGGGCCTTTGACACCTGTATCATCCATTTTTTTCAATTCAAGAATAAAAGATATCTGATCAGCATCACGAGCCAGTTTTGCCTCTACAGTTTCTCCTGAATTAAACTCATCTAAAAGAGTTTGAATATCATTACCAAAGGTCAGAGACTTTATCAAATGTGAAATGGCTTTTGCTTCATCTACCTTTGAATATTTTTTTTCTACATAGTTAAAATCTCCGGTTCTTGCTTCGGCAATATCATGTACCAGAGCCATGGTAATAATTTTTTCACAATCTATGGTATGATCTAATTTGGCCATGGCAAAACAGATAAAAGCTGTCATAAAGCTGTGCTCAGCAATACTTTCCCTGCCTGATCCAAGAAAAGCATACCCTGATCTGGTTATATCTTTTAAAATTCTTACTTCAAACAATAAATTGGCAATTTGTTTCATTTGCATTCAAAACCCATGATAATCATAACATTTAACAACATTTCTTGACTTTTTATAGAACAAGAGTTTAAATAAAGTCAAGAAATCAAGATTAAACAATGCAATTCAGGAGGAGATATATGCAAAACCATAAAACAGTGATTACACTCTATGCCCTGATCATTTTGGGGTTTGCGTTTTGTTCAACAGGGTTTGCAAAAGATAATAAAGAGTTTATTCCTGGCAAGGATTCAGGATTTTATTATACCATAAAAAAAGGGGATACCCTGTGGGATCTGTCTGAAAAATTTTATAACTCTCAATGGGACTGGCCCGGGCTATGGGAGATGAACGATGATATTAAAAATCCCCATTGGATATACCCTGGGAAAAAAATAAAAATCTTCTTAAAAGAAAAGCCTGCTCTTAAGCCTAAATATGTAAAAGTTAAAAAAATAAAAAAGACCAAAGTGCCGATTAAGATTAAACCATCTTTCTCTTATTCCCAAATAGATCATACAGGATTTATCAGAAAAACAGCCCAGCCATCCCTTGGATATATCATCAAGGAAGAGGAAAACAACGTAATAATGTCAACCAATGATATTATCTATATAAAACAATCTGACAAAAGGACACTTATTCCAGGCAGTATATATCAAATTTTTTCCACTGAAAATATTAATCAGAAAATTAACAATCAGGCATTTAAAGGAGTCAAGCACCTGATAAAAGCGAAAATCAAAATTCTTGAACATAAAAAAACTTATGCTACAGCATTAATAACTGAAAATTACCATGCAGTATTAGAAGGGGATATGATCATGGAATACCACAAACGTGATTCCATCTTCACTGTGGAAGATCATCCTGATCCCATTAATGCAACAATTATCTGTGCTGAAGACAACTCATTGATGATAAACGATTACGAAATTGCATTTATCAGCATTGGAAAAGACAGAGTTAAGCCAGGAGAGATATACACAATCCTGAGGAAAAATAAATTTGAAGATGATACCCGCTGGCCCAAACCAAAAAAAGATGAATCAGTTGAACTTGAAAACCTTGAATCCGGAAAACTGATTGTGCTTCATACAGAAGATATTGCATCAACTGTAATGGTTTTATCTTTAAAATATGTTATTTTTCCCAATGACCTTGTAAATTAGCAGCTGAAACAATTTTTACTGCCAGCAGTATTTTACAGATAGTCTGTGATGAAAATCTTTTATCCATTTGAGTGTTCATATAAATTTATTCTGAAATTTTTTGTATATTGTCTTTCATGTTTAAAGAACCATGCATAATAAAAAACTGAGCTGAATAATAGGTTGTCATAATCCAGAAACTTGAAAAAGAAATAGGTGTTAAAAATTTATTCACTGCAATAATAGAGTCGGAAAGTATAAAAAGACAGGCACCTGTTATTATTAAAAAATGGTTATCTGCCCCTATGGTTGCACTAATTCCCATGGCCAGTATTACCAACAGATAGGCAACAACGGGAATCATCATGGATCCAAGATTCGGAATCAGGATAAGCCCTAAAATAAGACCATAGATGATTATGACCATTGCAATTATTGATCTTTGTTTTTTCAGTACTGGTTTTCTAATAAATACTGCGATATAAAAAATATGAGCAACCAGAAAAGCTGCAAGGCCAAAGACAAAATAGTCAGATCTGTTAAGTTCCAATACAATGTCTCCCACATCTGAAAACAGAAAACCAATGCCCAATAATTTACCCCTTATTCCGGGAATCTTTAAAAAAGCAAGCAAAGCCAGGCTTAAAACCGGAACTGCTTTGATTATAAAATCAAAAGGATATGGGCGCAAATTCAGAGTTGCTATAAAAGTCAGGGCAAAACAAAAAAACAGAGAATAAATAATTTTTTTTAAGGACATTATTTTCCCTTTATAAAATATTTTTTTCTTAACAGAGTACATTATAATTTCTATATCTACGTTTAAAAATTTAATAAAATTAAAGAATCGTGTCAATACAGTAAATTTATTCTAACATTTAAAATGCTGCAAATACCGGTGTTAGGGTGTTGACTAAAACCTTTTACAGGATTATAAAATGAAAATATATATTTTAAAAACTATATTGATGCACAGGAGACTAAAAAATGCCGGAACTTGCATATTTGAACGGGGAGATCATGCCCATTGAAAAAGCCTTTGTTCCTATTGAGGACAGGGGTTATCAATTTGGTGATGCAGTCTATGAATACATTGCAAGCCATGATGGAAAAATGTTTTTTGTGGATGATCATATTTCAAGGCTTGAACGATCTATGAAAGAACTCTCCTTTCCAAAAGTATCCCTTAAAACAGTTAAATCAGCAGTTGAAAAATTGTTTAGTGAATCACAGATTAAAAGAGCCGGTATCTATATCCAGATCTCAAGGGCAGTTAACCAGAGAAACCACGCCTTTTCCAATAAAGAGCCTGTACAAATTGTAATGACAGTCAGATCCCTGCCTGAGAGGCATATCCATGCGAAAGATGGGGCTGCTGCCATTACCATGGAAGACTATAGATGGGATCGCTGTGATATCAAAACTGTCCAGCTTTTACCCAATATTCTTTCCAAACAAAAAGCAGTGGACAAAGGAGCATATGATACAATTTTTATATCAAAAGAAAAAATTGTAAGAGAAGCTACAAGTTCCAATGTATTTATTATAAAAAATGGCAGTGTGGTAACGCATCCTTTAACCAATAATATCCTGCCCGGCATTACCCGCAAAGTTATTCTTGAAATCTGTCAGGATAAAAATATCCCATTTGAAGAACGTTTTTTCTCTCTAACAGATTTATATGATGCTGATGAAGTTTTTTTATCCGGTACAACAACTGAAGTTCTACCCATTGTATCCATTGACAATAAGGCCATTGCAGATAAAAAGCCCGGCAGACTGACCAAAATTTTTTATAATGAACTGCGCTTAAGAGCGGGTGTAAAACAAGCCCTTTGATCTATATCAAATTAATATTCACGGCTGTTTTCTGGGGCGGAACCTTTATAGCAGGAAAATTATTATCCCAGAATGTAGATCCATATTCAGCTGCTTTTTTAAGATTTTTGATGGCCTCTTTTTTTCTTCTCTTTTTAACCATTAGAATTGAAGGCAGCCTTCCAAAACTAAAACCTGATAAAATATTTATTATGTTTTTATTAGGTTTGAGCGGAATATTTTCCTACAACCTCTTTTTTTTCTTCGGGCTTAAATATATCCAGGCAAACCAGGCTTCATTAATTATTGCCACCAATCCAATTTTCATTACTCTTAGTTCTGCTCTCTTTTTTAAAGAATCACTTAATTTGAGTAAAATAGTCGGACTGTGCCTCTCTTTTACAGGAGCTTTAATTGTTATCTCAAACGGCAATATTTTTGATGTCTTAAATTTAAGGATAGGAAAAGGAGAACTTTTAATATTTGGATGTGTTGCAAGCTGGGTTGCATATTCCATTCTTGGGAAAAAAGCCATGAATGATTTTTCCCCCATTGTATCAGTATGCTATTCATCCATTGCAGGCACCATACTTCTGTTTTTCCCTGCCCTTTTTAAAGGTGTTTTTTCAAATATTTTCAGTTATAATCTTGTTGAATGGGCAAGCCTGTTTTATCTTGGTTTTTTTGGTACAGCACTTGGATTTTCATGGTATTATGCAGGAATCAAACAAATTGGCCCCATGAAAGCCGGGGTTTTTATTAATTTTGTTCCCATAAGCGCAATCATTCTTGCTTTTTTTATTTTAAAAGAGCCGCTGACAATATCCTTAATTATCGGAGCAATACTTGTTATTGCAGGTGTTTACTTAAGCAATACAGCCAATTTTATGAAAAAGGAGATTTGATTTTGTTTAACAGCGCCATTGTAAAAACACCATGCAAAAACATGGTCAAAGGGATTACCACAGCAAATCTTGGACATCCTGATTATGAACTTGCTCTAAAACAGCATGAAAACTATATCAAAGTATTGGAACAATGTGGATTAAAGGTGATTGTGCTTAAACCTGATGAAAATTTTCCAGATTCTACTTTTATTGAAGACGCCTGTCTTATTACGCCTCGCTGTGCCATTATCACAAATCCCGGAGCTGCTTCCAGAGAAAATGAGACCATAAGTATAGGCAGAACTGTCAAAGAACTTGGTATTCAGGTGGAATATATCCAAAATCCCGGCACCCTTGATGCCGGAGATATAATGATGGTTAATGACCACTATTTTACAGGAGTCTCTGAACGTACAAATATAGACGGTGCATCACAGCTTAACAATATTTTAAAAAAATATAATTTTACTTCATCAACCATAAAACTTGAAAAAGTTCTGCATTTAAAAACAGGGATCTCCTACCTTGAAAATAACAATCTGCTTGCCGTTGGTGAGTTTCTAACTAAACCTGAATTAAAAGACTTTAACATCCTGGAGGTTGATAAAAAGGAGTCCTATGCTGCCAACTCTGTGTGGATAAATGGCAATGTACTGGTTCCAAACAAGTCTCCTGAAACAAAAAAAATGATAGAGAATGCCGGGTATAAAGTTATTGAAGTGGATGTTTCAGAATTTAAAAAACTTGACGGCGGGTTAAGTTGTCTGTCCCTCAGATTTTGAGTTCGCAAGAGAGCATTGATTTGTATCTTCATATATCCTTGCAATAATCTCCTTTAAAAATTTAGCTGCAACCATGGATGTCATTGAATTGATATCCATGTCAGGATTATATTCTACAATATCAGCACCAATTAGTTTTCCCTCAAAATGATGAATAATATCAATAATCTGGCGGGTGGTCATCCCGCCTGGTTCATGGTGGGAAACTCCAGGAGCAAAAGCAGGGTCAAGACAATCTAAATCAAGGGAGAGATAAACAGGCCCATCAAATTTAAATAAACTGGGCCAGCTTTGAATATCCTTCATTTCATGGACTTCAACACCAAATTTTTCCGCCTGCCCCCGCTGATGTCCGTTCATGGTTCTAATACCTGTCTGAACAACTCTTTTCACAAGCTTTTCTTCCATGATTCTTGCAAAGGGACTGGCGTGGGAATAGACATTCCCTTGAAGGCTGTCATATAAATCAGGGTGGGCATCAAAATGAAGAATATTAAGATTATCGTATTTTTTTTTATGGGCTTTTATCACAGGAAAAGTAACAGAATGATCTCCTCCAAGGCAAATCATATAACAATCCTGGTTAAGTACCTTTTCAACAGATTTGGTGATGGTGTTAAATTCATCTTCATCTGCTTTAAAGTCAAGATCTCCATAATTGTATAAATGCTCTATTGATTCAAGATCACAGCCTTTTTCCGACCACAGATTGGATGAATATGAAAAATAACTTTTTCTGATTTGTTCAGGTGCAAGAGAAGCACCTTTCAGAAAAGAAGAATTTTTGTCTAAGGGAATTCCCAGAACACAGATGCTGTTTTTTTGAATTAATTTCCGCAGTGGTTTCATGAAATTAAAATACGTTTTAAAATAAAAAAATACCGGGCAGACAAACCACCCGGTATTTTTATTCTTTATGGAAAAGCGTCTTAGTCTTCTTCAATAACAATAGCGTCTTCTTCACAAACTTCTACACAGCTTTCGCAACCCATGCATTCTTCAGCATTAACTGGAACAGATTTGTCATTTTCCATTTCAAAAACTTCAACTGGACATACGTCCACACACTCTTCACAACCTACACATTTTTCTTGATCAACAATTGGATTAAATGCCATTTTAATAGCCTCCTTAAAAATTTAAGATTATTTATATTACAACTTATATTAAATATAATCTGTATAAAAAACGCTTTTATAACATGTGATTAATTAAAATCAAGGTTTTTTATCAATTTAATTGAATTAAACAGACAGATATATGTTTATCTGCTACATTAAAAATCTTATTTATATCACCCCCGACAAAATTACAAACTTTAATCTGCCCTCTTTTTGAACATCTGTCATTCACTTCAGGCAGGTTGTTCTCGCGGCTGCCACTGCCTTCAATAGCACCCGTCAAATAGCCTTCAAATTGATCCTGCCATATATCTTGATTTTCACATCTGTTTCCATGCACTTTTATATTATCAATGTCAAGGATATTTATGGTATCTTTGCAATTTGATTCAAAATAATAAAAAATTTCTCTGTTTGTAGTGATAAACAGAGGAGCTGCCTCTTCCTGGTTCAATAATTTCATTGCTTTCATACATCTGAACCAGGCCTGTATCCTCTCACGGGTCATTATGGTGCCTGAATCAGTATAATTATCCGGCTTTGTCTTCTTGATTTCCTTCTCAAAATCTTCCAGCCCCCGCAGGGTTGAAACAAGTGCATCACTGGTTTGAGTAATATCCTTTAATTCAAAATCAATACCCTCTTTTTGTTCATCATACAATTGAGCCATCTTTAAAAAGAGTAAATCTTTTTGTAAAGATAGCTCATCAGATAGAGAGTCCTGTCCATCTTTTTTATTCCCTCTGATTTGTGATTTTATTGCTGTCACATCTGAATCACTGGTTAAGTATGGATTATCTTTTAAAAATGACTTTAGGTTGTGTTCATCTCCTTTATGTATTCTTGCCCACTCGAAAAATTGTTCGGCCTTTTGTTCAACAGGCGCAAGAGTTTCAGGGGATAAAAAATGCGGGATAATTTTCTTCTGATTAGATATTTGGTGCAGCACTCTATTCTTTTTAAAATCCTTATTTATTGATAAACAATGAAATTGAGGTAAAAAAGTTAAAATAGTATCCAGGTCATTTTGGGTAATATGGGTAAATGGAAAAAAAAGATATCTGTTTGCAGGGGTTTGCATCATGAATTTACCTTTTTATCATGGGTGTCGACACCTAAGCTGGTTAACTGTTCCCGAATTCCATCAGCCAGTTCAAAGTTTTTTTGCTCTCTTGCATATTCTCGCTGTTTTATCAAATCCTTGATTTCTATATTATATTGATCTCTTTTGTCAAAATTAAAAACTTTAAGTACTTTATTAATATCCTTAAAACAGTCAATAAGTTTTCCAGCACACTCTGGATCAATTTGATTCTGATTTATCAATCTGTTGATTTTTTTTACATTTGCCAGCAGCAAAGAGATAACACTTGAAATCTTTAAATCATCTTCCATGGATTTTATAAAATCCTGTCTAATATCATAAATCAGTTGATCTATCTCTTTAAACTGCTGACCAACCTTAATAACACCCAATGTCTTAATGCATTGATTAATTTTATCCAGGGTAAACTGGGCCTGTTTCAAACCCTGATGCGTTAATATCAGAGTTTTCCTATAATGATTTGAAATCAGCCAGAATCGGATTGTTTTAAGTTCAAAACCCTGTTTGACAAGAGTTTCAAGTGTCAGTTCTTTAATATCATCAGCATTTAAAGAACCATCATATTGAACCGGATCACAATGCAGCCACAATTTTGCAAACCCTGCCCCTTTTGCAGCTTTTGCAATGGCAACTTCATTTTCATGGTGGGGAAATATAAGCTCTCTTGAACCGGTATGAATATCAAAATCCTCTCCAAGATAATCCATGGCAATGGCGGCACACTGCAAATGCAGAGAAGGACGGACATTGCCCCATTGGGTCTTGATGCCAATTCCTCTTTTAAGTTCTGAAAGGCGAACCCGTTTTAACAGTGTGAAATCCTTTGGGTTTCGTTTTTCATATTCATCAAGATCTACAGTTGCTCCAATCTTTATCTTATCAAGATTAATTTTTGAAAGTTCGCCATATTCAGGAAGGCTTGATAATGCAGCTTTTCATAGGCATGTTTTTTTGATTTTAAATCTCTTGCAAGATTAATCATCTCTTCAAAATGTTCAGATACTTTTGGATATATATCAGCCTCACGGATATTTAATTTTTTAAGATCTTCTTTAAATAAATCAAAATAGTTTTGTGTAAACCTGGAATGATCTATCCCTGCATCCAATGATCCCTGCAGAGTTTTGTCATCATAGTCAGTAATATTGACCACATGATTTACACTGATATTCTGGTATTCAATGTATCTTATGAGTAAATCTGTAAAGGCATATCTTCTAAACTTCCCGATGTTAAGTCTTTCATGGACAGTGGGACCGCAGGTGTAAACAGATACTTTTTCCTTGTCATAAGGTTTAAACTGCACCCTGGATTTTGAAAACGTATTAAAAAGGGACAAGGCAATATTTTTTTCAACGGCAAAAAGGCTTGTGGAGAGATAACGCTCACCACTGTCAGGGAAGATAACCACAATCATCCCTTTTTTAATCCTGCCGGTTTTAATTTGCCTTGACTTAATATTATGGGCATGTTCAATTGCAGCAGCCATGGCAGCACCACTGCTCATACCCACAAAAAGCCCCTCCTCTTTTGCAAGTCTGCGTGCCATATCAAAGGCTGTATCATCATCAATATTAATTTTATCATCAAAACGACTTTTTTCCATAATTTCAGGAGTATAAGATTCTTTCATATTCTTCAAACCCTGAATTTTATGCCCAAGATAAGGCTCTGCACAGATAATCTGAATATTTTTATTATACTCCTTTAAACGTCTTGAAAGCCCCATAAGGGTGCCGCTGGTTCCGATTGTTGCAACAACACTTGTAAGTTCACCATTTGTTTGATCTATTATTTCAGGTGCGGTTGTCTGGTAGTGGGCTTTCCAGTTGGCTTCATTATTATATTGATCTGTAATAAAATATTTGTCAGGATTTTCCCTTGCAAGTCTGTATGCCTCTTCAATTGCTCCATCAGATCCAAGGCGCTTGGGAGTTAAAATAATCTGGGCTCCCCTTGCCCGCAAAATATTTATTCTCTCTTTGCTTGCATTTTCAGCCATGGTAAGGGCAAGTTTATAGCCTTTTACTGCACAAATCATAGCAAGACCTATTCCTGTATTGCCGCTGGTAGCTTCTATAACAATTTTATCCGGGGTCAACTCACCGCTTTTTTCTGCCTCTTCAATCATATAAAGGGCTGCCCTGTCTTTAACAGAACCTCCTGGATTCATATATTCAAGCTTGGCAAAAATTTTAACCCCTTTTACAGGGTTTATATTTTTTATTTCAACAATGGGTGTGTTCCCAATGGAATCGATAATTGAAAATGCCATATTTTATTTACTCTCTGCCCTGATACCCATAAAATTGATCAAACCATAAAACAATATAGTCAAAACTTGACTTTTAAAGTATAAAATGGCTTTATACAATAATTTTAATTGATGCGCAATTTTTAACTTGGGAATAAATGTTTAATTTGTTACAAAAAAAATATATGCATATTTTTGTAATATTCACTCTCTTTTATATTCTTATTTTTCCCAACCAGATTGAAGCAGCAAACTATCTACCTGAAAATCCAGAAGAGATCTCCTGGCATATCTCTGCAAAGACAGTGACCTTTGATCAAAAAAGAGACCTCTATATTGCTCAAGACAATGTAGTGATCACAGGAGGTCAGACACGGCTTGAAGCTGACTATGTTGAATTTTCAAATAAAACTAAGGATACTTTTGCCCGGGGAAATGTTCTTTTGATCTCAGGAGAAGATTCTATTTCATGTAATGCCATGACTTTAAATCTTATAACTAAAAAAGGCTTTATAGATAAAGGCACTATTTTTATCCAGAAAAATCATTTTTATATTAGTGGTGAAAATATCCAGAAAACCGGGGAAGCAACTTATAGCGCCCAAAAAGGTTCTATTACATCATGTGAAGGAGAATCTCCTGACTGGAAAATCACAGGGAACAATATCAAAGTAACTATTGAAGGCTATGGCACTGCAACTAATACTGTTTTCTGGGCAAAAGAACTTCCTGTGATCTACAGCCCTTATCTTAAGTTTCCTGTTAAAAGAAAACGCCAGACAGGTTTTCTTCTCCCAAGAGTTACATCATCTGACAGAAAAGGTTTTGAACTTGATCTACCTCTTTTTTTAGCCATATCAAAAAATTCCGATGCAACTGTTTACGCAGACTATATGTCGGATCGGGGAGTAAAACTTGGAACACAATTTCGATATATTCTGGATAAAACAACAAAAGGCTCCATGTACTTTGATTTTCTTGATGATGATAAAATAGATGATGGAACCGAAGCAACAGAAGACTATAGCTTTTCTTCTACCCCCCAGAGAACAAACAGTGATCGATTCTGGTTCAGAATGAAACATGATCAAGATCTTCCTGATGGATTTACTGCTAAACTTGATATTGATGTAGTAAGTGATGAAGACTATCTCCAAGAATTTCAAAATGGCTTTACAGGATACAAACAGACCAAGAAAGATTTTGAAAAAGAGTTTGGAAGAAGTTTGGATGAATATGATGACTACACCAGGCAAAACAAGCTCAATATTAACAAAACATGGTCGAATTACTCATTTGATGTTGATGCATTATGGTATGATAATGTTCGTGCCCGACGCCAAGACACAGAAGACTATACATTACAGACACTTCCGTCTATAATGCTTAATGCTTCCAGACAACAGGTCAGTACTTCGAAATTCTTTTATACCCTTAACAGCAGATATGAATCTTTTTACAGACAAGACACAACTGATACACTTATAAATGGACAGCGTACAAATATAAATCCAAAGATATTTCTACCCATGAAACTTGGCAGAAATTTTAGTTTTGAACCCTCATTTGGTATCAGTGAAACTATCTGGCATACCAATGATTTTACTGATATTTATGGAAATTCAGACTCTCTGAGAACAAGACACATGTATGACATTGGAGCCACTTTATCCACAAAACTCAATAAAATATTTAATGTGCAAAATAGTTTTATTGATAAAATCCAGCATGAGCTTATCCCTAAACTTGAGTATGCATATACCCCGAATGTTACTCAAGATGATCTGCCTTTATTTGATGACTTTGACAGAATAGAAGAACAAAACCTGATTACATGGTCTTTGACCAATAATTTTATTTCAAGAAGGGTAAGCATGACTCCTGAAGGAGAGGAGAAAATAAAATACCGGGATTTTGCCTATATAAAAATTTATCAAGATTATGATATCAATAAAGGGAAAGATGATGAACCAAGACCATTTTCAGATATTTCGCTTGAACTGGAATTTAATCCACTCAATTTTATTACCCTTGATATGGATCTTGACTGGTCTCCCTATGATAACCGTATTAACCTATTAAACATAAGCAACACCCTAAAAGACAGAAGAGGGGATTCTTTAAAAATTGAATACCAATTTGAACACGATAGATCAAAAACCATATATGCAAAAATTGATGTCAACCTGACACATGGATTAAGCAGCTATTATTCCATTGAACAAAACCTTATGGAAGAAGAGTCTATTGAAACCAAAGCAGGGTTTTCTTTAAAAAGACCATGCTGGGCATTTGATTTTTATTTTTCTCAATCATCTAATGAGGATAGTGTGGCTTTTATGATAACTCTTAATGGAATTGGAGGATTTGGTACAAATGATTGAAAAACTAAACTGGTTTGCTCTTTTAACAAAAAGCAATTTCGAGCAGACAGTTTTCAATAATATTGTAAAAAAAAAGATAGAAGCATTTCTACCCAAAATAAAAAAGAAAAGCAGGCGGAAAGACAGAAATCTCATGATAGAAGTTCCGCTTTTCCCAGGGTATATTTTTGTGCAGTCAACCTTTAACAATGCTGATCAGATCAATATTTTAAAAACTGTTGGGGCTGTGAGACTGCTTGGAAACAAGTCGGATCCGGTACCTGTGCCTTCATCGCAGATAGAGTCCTTAAGAATTTTAACAAATGCAAATATGGATATTATCACCGGGACAAATATCCGTATAAAAAAAGGAGACCTTGTGATGATCCTCGAAGGCCCCATGACCGGGGCAAAAGGTGAGTTCATAAGATATAAAGGACAGGGCAGAGTTATTATAAAAATAGATATTCTCGGACAATATGCTGGAGTTGAAGTTTCAGAAAATAACGTTGAAATACTTTCTGATCTGCAACTATAAATTTTGATTTTTTGTTTTCAATTATTGAAAGTTTTGATTTTTCAAAACCAGTTTAAAGCATTCATTAATAATTAAGCATTAATAATTCAAAATTATTTCTATAACTCCTTGACTTTTTATTGGATTATAATTAAAACCATCTAAAAAATTAGATTGCACCATTTTAAGGATATAAAGAGGAAATATGAATAAACTTGAACTGATTTCAACACTGAAAGAGAAAGCACACCTGACAAAATCTGAAGCGGCAGAGGTTATTAAAATATTTTTTGACTCCCTTTCAGATTCATTTAAAAAAGGTGAAAGAGTAGAAATAAGAGGCTTTTGCAGTTTTCATATCAAAGAATACAAAAGCTACACAGGCCGCAATCCCAAAACCGGGCAAAAAGTTACCATTCCTCCCAAACATCTTCCATTCTTTAAATGCGGAAAAGATCTAAAGGAGCGGGTGGACTATTAAGTTTAACCATGTCTGAATCTGACCAACTGCAATATCAAGCCCGGGCCTTTCTTGAATTAACACATATCATTCAGACACAAAAAATCCCCAATTCCCTCCTTTTTTATGGAAATGAAAATACAAAAAGAAAAAAGGCAGCATTTTTTTTTGCAAAAGGGTGTAATTGTTTGAAAAAGAGAGATATTCCCTGCAATAATTGCAAATCATGCCGTAAGATAGATGGAAAAACCCACCCTGATATCTTGATAATAGATCTTGAAAAAGAGAAAAAAATAGTTTCCATATCCCAGATCCGGAAAATGGGATTAGCAATTGCGTCCAAGCCCAATGAGGCAAGGTTCAGAATGGTGTTGATTTTAAATGCAGACAAAATGAATCCCCAGGCTCAGAACGCGTTGTTAAAAATGCTTGAAGAGCCGCCTGGGAAA
>CAXMTQ010000010.1:0-20304 GCA_964196205.1 uncultured Desulfobacula sp. | reverse complement strand
CAACGCAGCAGATGGGTGAGTTTCTGTTTAAACACTTTAAAAATAATCATCTGCACTCTCCAGCAACTCCTGAGCCTGCATCTGCGCCCAGGTATTTATAAGAGTATAGCCCGGAACATATGGATCAGCAGACAGAACTTCATTTAATAGTTTGTCATGAAGTGTTCTATCAAATATCATTCGTGCATACATTTTTGCATAGATAACTTTTACCATAAGATTTTTCCCCTGGGAAATTTTTATGGCTTTATTATAAAAAAGCTCAGCCTGTTCCGGCCTGCCGCCAAGGGCAGGTGGCAGCAAGCTTGCCAATGTTCCAAGATAAAGGTAAGCAGCACCATCTTCATAGGTTTTGTCAAGCTCAATCACTCTTTGCATGATCAATTCAATACGCGGCATGTCAGCAATGGCATTAAAATCATTTTTATTGACCATGATCCAGCCGGCCCAGGCATTGCCCAGGGTAAAAAGAGCAGGAACATTTTCTGTTTTCATGTTTGAAATTATATTTTCAAACTCTTTAAATGTTTTAGATTTAATCGCACAGGCATCATTATTTTCAAGACAGACAGCTCTTTTTGCATAATTCAAGGCTTTGTCAGCCATTTTTTTTGATCTGGTAATATTTTTTACAACCAGGTCAGCATAGGCAGTATACAGCATGGCAGCAGTGCGCAACAATTTTTTATTTTTAGGATCTTTATGGATCAAAGAGTCAATCATCAACAGATAAGCCGGGGCACCGTCTTTTACCATGGTAAGATCATCACTGTTTAAAATACTTTTGGAAAGATTGTTCACCATGTCTGATGTGACTGATGACATGATAAGAGAACATCCGGATGAGAAAAATAGAGTTATTAGGCAAAAAACAGATATTAAAAATTGTTTAAAATCAATATTCATTATGGCAAATTAACTTGTATGGCAAAAAAAAGCAATATACAGCCATGTTTTAATCAAACTATTCCTGGTAGCGCTTGATTTCCAGTTTTCGCATTCTTGAAGCAAAGGTTGATCTGTTGATTCCAGAGGTTTTGGCAGCCCAGGTTATATTCCAATTGTTCTTTTTTAGAAGAGATATTACATACTCTTTTTCCAATTGAGGCCAGGTCATATTGCCTATGGCGCTTATAAAGTCATTGGAATCCTTTTTAGAGGTTTGCACAGCTCCTCCAAAAGGATCGATGTCTGGATTCTGGTCTCTCACATGAAGGGGAATGTTTGTCAGTTCAATATAATCATCCTGTGCTGTTACAATGAGATATCGGATAAGGTTTTCAAGCTCCCTGATATTTCCGGGCCATGCATAAGATACCAGAGACTGCATGGCATCTGTTGAAAGTTTTTTTTCCATGGTTCCTGCTTCTACAGACTCTTTTTCAAGAAAATGTTGAATCAGCAGAGGAATATCCTCCCGTCTCTCTTTTAACGGAGGCAGATGGACTGGCAGTACAGACAGCCGGTAAAAAAGATCCTGGCGGAAACTGTTTTCAGCAATCATCTGTTTTATATCTTTGTTGGTGGCTGTGACAATCCTGACATCAACATGCCTCACACTTGTTTCGCCAAGGGGTTTGATCTCATTTTTCTGGAGCACTCTGAGCAGACTTGCCTGGATACTCATGGGCATATCCCCGATCTCATCAAGAAAAACTGTTCCTCCATCGGCAGCCTCAAACAACCCCATCTTGTCAGTGTTCGCACCTGTAAAAGCTCCTTTTTTATATCCAAACAATTCACTCTCCAGAAGTGTCTCAGGAATTGCACTGCAATTTTGTACAAGAAAGGGTTTGTTTTTTCGGGTACTTGCTTTATGAATTTTTTCAGCTATCAACTCTTTGCCTGTGCCGCTTTCGCCTGTTATCAGGACATGAAATTCAGTATCAGCATAGCTTTTTACAAGATCCAGGCATTGCTGAAAATTCTTGCTCTGACCTATGATAATATTTTTGTGTTTTGTCTCTTTCAGTGCTGCCTTAAGCCGCAGGGTTTTTTGTTTTTCATTACTATATAAAATCGCATTACTCAAAGCGATGGAGAATATATCCACAAGGTTTTGAAGCTGTTCAAGATATCCTTTATCAAGATTTAAGCTTGTTTTATTGGGGGTTGTATCAATGATTTGAACCGCCCCATAAACTTTTTTATCCCGGAAAAAAAGAGGAAAACAGAGAATCAGACTGCTTTTGACACTGAATTTATTTTCCACTTCTTTGTAATGACGTCTGTCACTTTTTGTCTCTGCTATAGTCATTTTTTTGTTTTCAATCACCCATCCCACAATACTCGGGTGCTGAATATCGAGAGAGATTCCCTTGATCTGGTCGGTTTCAGTCCCGGTTGCTTCAACACACAAATATGTATCCTCTTCTTTTATCCATATTGATCCCCTTTGAACATTCTGGATTTTTAATAAGGAATTAAGAAATTTTTTCTGCAAAGCTTCTGGGTTGAGCTCCTTGAAAAGCTCAAAATTGGATTGATTCATGGACACCTCTCTGCCAATAATTAAATATAACAGTTTTGGTCAAATAAAAACACTGCCTGTTAAATAACAATATATTTTAAATAAAACAAAATAATAAATTTATTTAATATTTAATATACATAATAAATTCACTAAGATCAAATACTATTTTAACATATTGGCACGAATAATGAATTAATTAAATTTAATCAATATTTAAAGGCACCATGTAAAAACCTCTCTTTAATCATTAAACAGGAGTTTGGATGGAACAGAAAGTACAAATCGACAGTTTAGATACTGCAAAGTTTTCGGCCGGGCATTATTTACATTAAAGAATAGGGGTCAACATCAACAATCAGCCTGACTCCTGATGTAGGATTTATTTTAGGATGGTCTATCATTGATGTTATCATTTCATTGATTGATTTAGAAGAAGTGCTTTTCACAAGAATCTGCCACCTGAACTTAGAGGAGATCCTTTGAATTGGTGCTTCAATGGGTCCTAAAATCTGAAGCATATTATTTTGTTTTTTATCTTTGGCAAGCACTGCCTTGAGAACCTTTGCGACATTCCCTGCAAAGATCTTTGCCTTTAAAGCATTGTTACTGGAAATCTTTAATTGAACCATTCGTGAAAAAGGCGGGTACATCAAAGCTTTTCTAAAAGGCACTTCACTTTGGAAAAATTCAAGAAAATCCTGTTGCCTGGCAGCTTGTATTATAAAATGGTCGGGATTATACGTCTGCATGATCACTTTCCCTATGGCTTTACCTCTTCCTGCACGGCCTGCCACCTGGGCCAGAAGCTGAAAAGTTCTCTCGCCTGCTCTGAAATCAGGAAGGCTTAAGGAGAGATCGGCACAAATCACTCCCACCAGGGTAATGGAAGGGAAATCATGGCCCTTGGCCAGCATCTGGGTTCCCACAATAATATCCACATTCTGATTTTTGATGCTTTTTAATATTTTAATGGCAGCACCTTTCCGGGAAGTTGAATCCTGATCCATCCTGGCAAGCCTTGCATCGGGGAACATGACTTTAAGCATGGATTCTATTTTTTCAGTACCAAACCCCAGAGGTTTGATTTTTGATGATCCGCATTCCGGGCATTTGACATTAACAGAGCGTTTAAATCCGCAAAGATGGCATTGATATTCATTATACCCCTTATGGAGGGTCATGGTTATATCGCAATACTTGCAGGAGAGTGATTTCCCGCAGTCCGTGCAAACCGGAAAGGTTGCAAATCCCCGTCTGTTCAAAAAAATCAATGCCTGATTTCCCTTATCAAGGCATGCTCTGATTCCTCTGGCAAGCTCAGGAGTTATGATTCTATCATATCCTCTCACATCTTTATATTTTTTTAAATCCACAAGAGTTATTTCCGGCAGTGAATGTCTGTTGATACGGGTTTTAAGTTTTAACTCCTCAAACCGCTTTAAGACAACATTTTGATAGGACTGGACAGAGGGGGTGGCTGATCCGAGTATTACAGGGCAGTCATTAAATTTCCCCCGGACAATGGCAATATCCCTTGCATTATATCTAAGGCCGGTTTCCTGCTTATACGAGGTATCATGTTCCTCATCCACAACAATAATCCCGATATTTTTAAATGGTGAAAAAACAGCAGACCTTGCTCCAATGACAATACTCACTTTTTGTAAAGAGATTTTACGCCACTGATCCAATAATTCTCCTTTGGTTAATGAAGAGTGAATCACAGCTATTTTTTCACCAAATCTGGCTCTGAAGCGTCTCTCTGTTTGAGAAATCAAGGAAATTTCCGGTACAAGCACAATTGCGGTTTTTCCCTTTTTCACCACATCTTGCACCAGCCGCATATAGACTTCTGTCTTTCCGGAACCAGTTACACCGGACAGAAGATATGACTTGAATCCACAACCTAAATTATCCTGCACTTTTTTGACCACGGTTTGCTGCTCTGATGTCAACTCCGGGGGAGTGTCAGGTTCCACAGGGTCACCCAGAGGATCCCTGAAAATCTGGCGCTGTATAACCTTAATATATCCAGCCTCTTCCAAAGGCTTTATTAACGCGGGTGCGGTGGGGATATCTTTTCTTAATCCAGTAAGGGAAATCTCTTTTTTCTTTTTAACTATTTCAAGAACCTGTTTTCGTTTTTTTGACATCCTAAGATTAATGTGCGGAACATTTTCATAAAGAATAAATTTCTCCTGCTTTACTTTGGCCCCCTCTTTTTTTAATACTGCGGAAACCGTAATGAGATCTTTTTTTTCCATCCTGCGGATCAGGGCATTGATGGTTTTGTTTTGACTGTTTTGTTTTAACTTTTTCAACGTACAGGAGTGCTGCTTTAAAATAAACTCGACTACCCGCTCTTCCCCTGGAGTAAGCTGTCCGTCATTCAGACAATCCTGTCCAGGCTTTGTAACAAAAACATGGGAGACATCATGACGGTCAAACCCGGACGGAAGAGCTGTTTTAATAACATCACCAAGAGGGTGTATATAATAATCTGAAATCCATTTGAAAAAAGATATTTAACATTAAGGAAAAAGGGGATGATCATCTAATACATCAATAATTTTTTTTGCCTTGAATCCCTTACACTCTTTTTGTCCTGAAAGAATATATCCTGTTACCCGTCTTCTGCCAAAGGGCACCAGTACCCTCATACCAGGCAGACAAAAATCTTTCAGATGCTCAGGGATTTTATATGTGTATGACTTCATAACCGGCAGGGTTACAGCAATGTTTATATAAGGTGTTTTAATCATCTTGCTTATTGTGCACAAAAATAGAAATATTTCAATATAATACTTTAGATATTTTTAAACATAACAATTTTATTTTGGTAAAAAACATTTGACAAAATATATGCTTTAAATATAGTATTCAAAAATATAGACTGAGCGCTCGATCAGTTTTTAAATTGACGGGCGATATTATGGTTATGCAACATTATATTTTACTTGGGATATAGGCAATAAAACAGCCCTTTGAATAATTTTATATATAAAGGAGGACCGAGGTGGATTTTGATCTTACCAAAGAGCAGGAAATGATCCGTAAGGAAGTCAGAAAATTTGCCCAGAAAGAGATTGCACCTATTGCGGGTGAACTTGATGAAAAAGAGGAGTTTTCAGAAAAGCTTACCCGGAAAATGGGTGAAATTGGTCTTTTCGGCATGTTTGTTTCAGAAAAGTATGAAGGTCAGGAGATGGACTATATTTCATACATTATCGGTGTTGAAGAGGTTGCAAGAATTGATGGGTCCCAGGCAGCTACAATTGCTGCCGGCAATTCCCTTGGCATAGGGCCTATCTACTATTTTGGAACAGAAGAGCAAAAACAGAAATATCTTCCCAAACTTTGTGCAGGAGAAGGTTTGTGGGGCTTTGGCCTTACAGAACCCACAGCAGGGTCAGATGCCGGAGGAAGTACAACAACAGCTGTTCTTGATGGTAATGAATGGGTTATTAACGGCTCAAAAATATTTATTACCAATGCAGCCTGTGACATGACCATGGGGGTAACAGTTCAGGCCATTACCGGTACAAGAGATAATGGCAAACCTGAATATTCATGCATACTTGTTGAAGCAGGAACTCCGGGATTAAAAGCGATTCCCATGCACAAAAAAATGATGTGGAGAGCTTCCAACACAGCAGAACTCTATTTTGATGATGTCAGGGTGCCAAAGGAGAATATTCTCGGCAAACCAGGTGACGGCTTTCATCAGATGCTTGCAACCCTGGATGGTGGAAGGCTTTCCATCGGGTCCATGGGACTTGGCGGTGCCCAGGGAGCATTTGATCTTGCCTTGAAATATGCCAAAGAGAGAGAACAATTCGGGCAGTCTATTTCCAAGTTCCAGGCCATTGCATTTAAGCTGGCCGACTGTGCCATGGAAATAGAGTGTGCAAGAAATCTACTTTATAAAGCCTGCTGGTTGAAAAGCAATCAAAGACCCTTTGAAAAAGAGGCTGCCATGGGTAAACTCTACTGTTCTGAAGTCATGTCAAGAGTTGTGGACCATGCTGTCCAGATCCATGGGGGATATGGCCTTATGAAAGAGTACAATGTTGAAAGATTTTATAGGGATCAGAAACTTCTTGAAATAGGTGAAGGAACCTCAGAAGTACAGCGAATTGTAATTTCACGCCATATTGGCTGCTGATAATCTGTAATTTTCAATGTTGAATTTTTAGTTTTGAATTAAGGAAGTTTATACTTAATTTAAGAATTAAGAGTTAAAAATTATTAATTTTGGAGAATTTTATGAATGCAAACAATATAAGCAGCGATAGTGATTCCCTGCTGCTTGTAGAAGAGAAAAATCAGGCTGTTATTTTGACTATGAACAGACCAAAGGTTATGAACTGCCTCAATTTTGATCTTCTATATGCCATAAGGGATAAAATTGATGAACTTCAATACAGAAATGATATCCGCTGTGTCATTATTACAGGTGCAGGGGAGAAATCATTCTGTGCAGGTGCTGATTTAAAAGAGAGGGCAGGCCTGACCCAGGATGAGGTTAAAAAATTTATTATTACCATCAGAAACCTTTTAACCTCCATTCAAAATCTTCCAATACCTGTCATTTCTGCTGTAAATGGTATTGCCCTTGGCGGCGGTACTGAAGTGGCTTTAGCTTCCGATATCCGGATAGCTTCTGAAGATGCAAGCATGGGATTGACTGAAGCAAGGCTTGCAATTATTCCAGGAGGAGGCGGAACCCAGCGCCTGCCGCGAATTGTCGGAGTTGCAAAGGCAAAAGAGTTGATTTTTACCGGCCGCAGGGTTGATGCAAAAGAAGCCCTTGATATAGGTCTTGTTAATAAGGTTGCTGCATCTGAAAATCTTCTGGAAGAGTGTATGAAAATGGCAGATATGATAGCTGAGACAGGTCCCATTGCCGTTGAAATGGCAAAATATGCAATAGACAAAGGTATTGAAACCGATCTTGCAACAGGTCTTGCCATAGAATCCAATGCATACAGGGTGACCATACCCACAGAAGATAGAATAGAAGGTTTGACTGCTTTCAGGGAAAAGAGAAAACCAGTTTATAAAGGGAGATAATATATCCATGAGTGAAAATAGAACATTCTGGGAAGCTGAAGAGAAAAAGCTTGAAGAGCGCCAGCAGGTTGCTATCAACTCCGGTGGAGATAAAGCCGTTGAAAAGCTTGCCAAAAGAGGTAAACGCCCGGTAAGAGATCTGATAGCAGATCTTATTGATCCGGGAACACAGTTTTTTGAACTTTCCATGCTTGCAGGATTTGGTATGGGATATCCCGGTGTTGATGATGTGCATTGTGCAGGCATAGTCACAGGAATCGGGAAAATCCATGGCAACTGGACCATGATTATGGGCAGTGACAGCCGGGTAAAGGCTGGTACATATTTTCCCATTACACTTAAAAAACATATGAGAGCCCAGGCCATTGCGGAAAAATGCGGTCTCAACTGCGTCTATATTGCAGATTCAGGGGGAGTTTTCCTGCCCATGCAGGCAGATGTATTTCCCGATGACCAGCATTTTGGATCCATATTTTATAATATGGCAAGAATGTCTGCAAAGGGACTTCGCCAGGTGACTTTAAGCACGGGCGGTAATACTGCCGGTGGCGCTTATATAGTATTTATGGCGTGTGAATCCATTATGATTGACAAGCAGTCTTTTTCATTTCTTGGCGGCCCTCCCCTTGTAAAAATGGCAACAGGTGAGGAAATATCTGCTGAAGATCTTGGAGGCGCAAAGGTTCATACCCAGGTTTCAGGAGGAGCTGATCATCTCTGCTCTGACCAGACAGAAGCAATTTTAAGAGTAAAAGAACTTCTATCTTTAACAAAACCTCAAAATATTAATCTTCATACATTTGAACCAAAAGAGCCCAAGGTTTCCATAGATTCCATTTATGATGTTTTGCCGACATCTCCCCATCGAGGAATTGACGGCAGAAAAATTATTGGAGCCATTGCTGATGAATCACAGTTTATAGAAAATAAAAAAGATTATGCCCCTGGCCGGGGCAGTAATATTCTAACCGGAAAAATCAGGATTAAAGGGTTGCCAGTGGGCGTTATATGTTCCAATGCAGCCGGAATTATTTTTCATGAAGCTGCTCATAAAGTCACTGAATGGGTAGTAAGATGTTCCTATGAAAAAATTCCCCTGCTTTTTATGCAGAGCGCCCCGGGTTTTATGATAGGATCTGACTCAGAACATGCAGGTATTGGAAAATATGGAGCAGATATGGTTCGTGCGGTATCCTGTGCCCAGGTGCCGAGAATTCAGCTTGTTATAGGCCCTGATAATGGGGCTGCAAATTATGGAATGTGCGGAAGAGCTTATAAACCTCACTTTTTGTTTTCCACAATGAGAGCAAGAACCGGAGTTATGAGCGGACAGAGTGCAGGCGGAGTACTTTTAAGCATTGAACAGGCCAAGCGCAAAGCTGCAGGCAACCCCATGGCCCCGGAAGAGATTGGCCAGTTCCAGCAGAAAATGGTTGATAAATATGATGGTGAAGCCCATCCGTTTTTCTGTGCATCAAGACTTTTAAACGACAGAGGGTTGAAGTTTAATGAGATAAGAGAGTGGCTTGCCATGGCGTTTGAAGTAAGTTTATTAAAACCCATTGACGATCCAACATTTGGAAATTTTAGATTTTAACTGCCGCCAGTGGATTGTATTGAATCACAGCTGGCTGTAAAATTAGAAAAGGTTGTAAAATTTAGACAGTTTTTTATATAAGGAGAGACTAAAATGACAGAATATGATTATTGGAAAATTTTTCCAAGAATGCCCAAAAAAGTAACCATTGGAGATATAACGGTAAGAGATGGTTTTCAGCACCTTGAAAAATTTATTTCAACAGAAGCTAAAAAAACCTATCTTGAAGAGTTAATTTTTGCAGGATGCCGCAATATTGAAGTAACAAATCTTGGGAATCCCAATGCCATGCCGCAATTCAGTGATGCAGAAGAACTTCTGGCACATTTGAAAAGTGACAAATTTGTAGGCCGAGCTGCAAGACAGGGTATTAGCATGGATGATGTAGTCCTTACTGCTATTACCATTCGCGAACGTGCAGTTGATAGAGCCATTGCGCTTAAAAAAAGAGGCGTGGGTCCTGATCGAGTATTGATGATGGTTTCAACAGAAGAGCAGCACCATTTTGCCAATTCCGGCACGACTCTTCCAGACTACTGGGCAGAAGCTGAAAGATGTATTAAAAAATGCTCTGATGCCGGCATTAAAATGTGCGGTACAGTCAGCACAATCTGGGGAAGCCCCATTGGCGGAGCTACAGATATGAAGGATGCTGTTGAATTCACAAAATATTGGTTAAAGATTGGAGCAAGTGATATTGAACATGCAGATCATGACGGCTCTGCTTCTGCAGCAGATGTTTACAGATATTTTTCCATGATACTTGATGAAATCCCGGATACAAGCCTTCACATTGCCCATTTCCATGAAACAAAAAGAGTTTCATCAGCATCCATTCTTGCAGCGCTCCAGGCTGGTATCTGTCATTATGAAGCCACTCTTGGGGGCCTTGGCGGACAACCTGCCAACTTCCTTGATGACAGACCCATCAAAGGTACTGGCGACTACTATTATGATGATGAAAGATTTGTAGGACTTGTCTGTCTTGAAGATACACTTGTACAAATTGATGAAATGGGTATAGAACATGGATATGATGTTGACAGGATTTTGTGGCTTGGAAGACAGTTGGAAAAGACTGTTGGCACAAGATTAAGAAGTGAGGCTGCCATTAACGGCAGAACTCTTAAAGAGGGGCATATGGAATATGCAAGACCCGGTCTTGCAAAGCGTAAGGAAAAACTGGGTGAATCAGCAGGTCAAAGTTTTCCCCAATAAAGGAGATATTATGGAAAAAAATGAAAAAATCCCTCATATCAATTTAGACTATTTTGAAGATCTCACCGGAGATATTAAAAACGGTGAAAAAGGTGATGTTGATGAAGTGGGAAAACGCATCCAACAGCTTAGAGAAGAGAGAGGCATTTCCATTGATGATCTTTCCAATTTGACAGGTTTTGATGTTGCAAGACTTGAAAATATTGAAAGCGGAAAGGAAAAACCCCAGCTTGGAACGGTTATGAAGCTTTCCAAAGCTCTGGATTCTGCTGTGGGACGTCTTGTATCAGGTATGGGAACCAAGCTTTATTCTATTACAAGAAAAAATGAGAGAAAACAGGTCACACGTTCCAGCTCTGCAACAAGTAAAAAAAATGTCTACTCCTATATGAGCCTAGCTCCGGAAGTTCAGGGGCGGCATATGGAAGCTTTGATTGTGCAGCTGGAAAAAAGTGAAGAGAAAGATCTTTCCGTCCATAATGGAGAAGAGTTTATCTTTGTTCTTGATGGTGTTGTAAATTTGACCATTGGTACAGAGTCCTATGATCTTGATCCAGGAGACAGTGCTTACTATTTGTCCACAACTTCCCATTTTATTACTGCAAAAACTGATAAAGCTACCATACTTGCCGTACTGTATGAATAATAATTTAGATGTGAGTAGTGAGTGATGAGTAGTGAGGCATGTAACAAAGAGTAGTGTTAAGATTTTAATCCTCACATCTCAAATTTCACAACTCACAACTCACATCTTTCATATAAAGGAGTGAACAACAATGTCAAAACTTTTGTGGCAGCCGTCTGAAGAGAGAATCAAAGCCACCAATATGTATCGTTTCATGAATATTGTGAATGAAAAATTTAATAAAGATTTTAAGGACTATCCTGCTTTGTGGGAGTGGTCTGTGGAGAATATCGAGGATTTCTGGGCAACAACCTGGGATTTTATTGATATCAAGTCTTCACAACCCTATGACAAGGCCATTGATGATCCAAAAAAAATGCCCGGGGCAAAGTTTTTTGTCAATTCCAGGCTTAATTTTGCTGAAAACCTTTTGCAATTCAGAAATGACAATCTTGCATTGATATTCAGGGGTGAAGATTCTGTTCGCAGAACATTGACCTATAATCAACTCTATGATGAAGTTGCAAAAATTGCAGCTTCTTTAAAAGCACTTGGTGTAGTAAAAGGTGATCGCGTAGTTGGATTTGTTCCCAATATGCCTGAAAGCATTATTGCAATGCTTGCTGCCACAAGCCTTGGTGCTATCTGGTCTTCATGTTCTCCTGATTTTGGAATTAAAGGAGTTCTGGACAGATTTGGTCAAACCAGGCCAAAGGTGTTGTTCACAGCTGACGGTTATTTTTTCAAGGGAAAACCTCTGGACAGTATTGAAAGAATTGCAGGTATTGTAAAAGAGATTCCTTCCATAGAGAAAATTGTTGTTGTTCCCTATACTTCTTCAACACCTGATATAAGTTCTCTGCCCAATGCAGTGATGTATGATGATTTTAAAGATTCTGGGTCCACTGAAATTCAATTTGAGCAGATGGATTTTGATGATCCTCTCTATATTATGTACTCTTCTGGAACCACAGGATTGCCAAAATGTATGGTACAGAGTGTTGGAGGTGTTCTTTTACACCAGAAAAAAGAGATTGTACTGCATACAGATTTAAAAGAGGAAGATACAATCTTCTATTTTACCACCTGCGGCTGGATGATGTGGAACTGGCTGACCTGCTCTTTAAGTGTGGGTGCGACTCTTGTCCTTTTTGACGGGAATCCGTTTCACCCAGGCCCTGATGCTCTGTGGAAGATGGCTGAAGATGAAAAAGTCACTGTTTTCGGCACAAGTGCAGGCTATATTGAAGCTTTGAAAACAGCAGGGGTAAAACCTGGAAAACAGTTTGACCTCTCTGCTTTAAAATCTGTTCTCTCAACAGGATCACCCCTGTCAGATGAAAATTTTGAATTTATATATGATGAGATAAAAGAAGAGCTACAGCTTGCTTCCATATCAGGCGGGTCTGATCTTAACGGCTGTTTTGCTCTTGGCAACCCAATGGGTCCAGTTTATACTGGTGAGCTTCAATGCCGTGGTCTTGGCATGAAGGTCTATGCCTATGATGATGATGGCAAACCTGTGATTGGACAGCAGGCAGAACTTGTATGTGCAGCACCGTTTCCTTCCATGCCAATTTTTTTCTGGGGAGATGACGATGGTTCCAAATACCGGTCTGCCTATTTTGATGAATTCCCTGGAATCTGGACCCATGGTGACTTTATCATGGTCACAGAGCATGGTGGTGTAATCATGTATGGTAGATCTGATGCGACACTGAATCCCGGAGGAGTCAGAATCGGTACAGCTGAAATTTACCGCCGCCTTGATGCTATGGAAGAGCTTGAAGACTCTGTTATTGTGGGCAGCCCTGGGATAATGATGTAAGAGTTATTCTTTTTGTTAAAATGGCACAGGGATTTGAATTGACTGATGAACTTCAAAACAAGATAAGGGCAGATATAAGAGCCAATGCTTCCCCAAGACACGTCCCAGCTAAAATCATTGAATGCCCGGATGTTCCCTATACCTTAAACATGAAAAAAGTGGAACTGGCAGTTAAAAAGATGATTGAAGGAAAGGAAGTTAAAAATAAGGATGCATTGAAAAATCCTGAATCCCTTGACTTCTTCGGTGATCTTGAGGAACTTAAATCGTAACTAAACAATGGAATCACAAGTAAAAGACCACTATAATTCAGACAATCTGACTGAAAATATCAAAAATGCATTAATCAGGGCAGGAAAAGACCTTTCCTCTCTTGATCCAAAAGATATCAGCATAATTGATCAGCTTCATGTAGGTGGAGCTCCAGCAAGTATAAGACTGCTTAAAAAAGCAGGGCTAGGTGCTGACGAATTTGTGCTCGACGCAGGCTGTGGTATTGGCGGCTCTTCAAGGCTTATGGCACAACTGTTTAATTGCAGAGTCATTGGTGTTGATCTGGCACAAAAATTTATTGAAGCTGCCGGTTTTTTAACCCAATGCACCGGGCTTGAGAATAAAACAAGATTTAAACAGGGTTCTATTTTAGAACTGGATTTTGCTGATAATACCTTTGATGCTGTTTTATGCCAGCATGTTTTAATGAATATTGAAGATAAGGCAGTTGCTGTCAAAGAATTTTTCAGAGTTTTAAAACCCGGTGGAAAACTGATTTTGCATGAAGTCACTAAAGGCAGTGATGTAAAAATTGAATTTCCAGTACCCTGGGCCTCACAATCTTCCATCTCATTTTTACAACCCTGGGATACCCTGGCAGAAATCCTTGGAACCCGGGGTTTTAAAACACTGATTTATTCAGATGAATCTGATGCAGCATTGTCCTGGCAGAAAATGGCAAAAAAAGCAGCAGAAAAAAGAGTTTTTAATACCCGGGATCTAAGCCCGGGCCTTGTATTTGGCAACGATGCACAATTTTTTCCAGGAAATATGTATAATAATTTAAAAAATAATGCTATCTGCCTGATTGAATCTGTACAGGAAAAAAGTTATATTACATAGTGTCCCACCGGAAACCGCCACTATATATTTAAATCAAATAAGGAGACTACCATGATTTCAAAAAAACTTGAGGATGCAATAAATTACCAGATAAACCGTGAACTCTTTTCAGAATATTACTATCTTTCCATGGCTTCATATTTCAGTTCAGTTGGATTGAGTGGTTTTGAAAACTTTTTTCTTATCCAGGTGGAAGAAGAGAGATTTCATGCCATGAAAATGTATAAATTTTTAAATGAAAAAGGTGGCAAGGTTACTTTACAGGCTATTGAAGAGCCTAAAACAGATTTTAAATCACCCCTTGAAGTTTTTGAGCTGGCCTATACACATGAAAAACTGGTTTCAAAACTCATCAATGAATTAATGGATCTTGCAATCAAAGAGAATGATCATGCTGCGAAAAATCATCTGAACTGGTTTGTGGATGAACAGGTGGAAGAAGAGGATTCCATGGATACAATTGTCAATAAATTAAAATTGATTGATGGTGAAGGTTATGGTCTTCTCATGCTGGATAAGGAGCTTGGCCAGCGCATTTTTACCCCTCCTGCAAAATAATTTTACCCTCAAGATCTTTGAATGATATCTATTCAAAGATCTTGAAAAGTATATGGTTAAACTGATTTCATTTTTTTCTATCTGGTTTTGATTCTCCATAACTTTTATTAGTCAGGCATTACTATGCCTCACCCGTTACTTTTTCAAAATTGCAGGTTTGCAGCCTAAAACTCTATACTCCACCCTGCATTGGCAAAGGCAAATTTTTTCCTGAATCGATTGTAACATGCTGCAGATGCCTCATTTCCTGTGCAATGAGATACTGCTATTAGATCAAGACCGTATGCTTCAAAGGCATCCATTGTTTTTTCAAGTTGATCTTTTGAGTTTAAAAATCCCAAGTGTGTACCCCCTATTACAGCATGAAATTGCCTGTGGCCAGTCATTTTTTCAAAGTGCTTCATGACATTTACAATGCCTGAATGGGCACATCCTGTTAGAATTACAGGACCCTTGCCCGTCTCAATTAAAAGGGAAGTATCATCAACAAGCGGGTCATTTGAAAAACCTTTTTGCTGTTTGAGTTTCAGCCTTTTATCATTGGTCTCAAAATCTGTTACCCTTGGTACCTCACCTGAAAAAAAAATCCGATCAGATATTTTTTGAAAGGCTTTTTCTAATATAAGTTCACAATTTGGATCGGCTTTAAGTACATCTTTTGAAAAGGGAGGGCCAATGTAGTGGAAAGGCTTGTCTACATTGTCTTTGTGATGGGAGTATTTTGGTCCGAAAACATCCGGATGGGCAATGATTCTTGTTTTTTTAGAAAAAGGAAGTAGTTGTGAAAGCCCTCCAGTGTGATCATAATGCCCATGACTTAGGACAATGGTGTTAATTTGGGAAAGATCAATACCCAGTGTTTTGGCATTAGGTTTAAGGCCGAGTCCCTGACCCGTATCCAAAAGGATTTTTTCTCCCTCTTGTTCCACAAAGGCGGAAAAGCCGTGTTCGCCAATGATGTTTTTTGTCAAACCTGCTCTGTTCTCGCAAAGTATTGTTATTTTTGTTTTAACCACTGTATCACCCTTATAATCATGTTGATTTACTGATTTCACCATATGTTGCACTTGTTTGTGACCCTAAATCCTTAGGTGTAAGTTCAATTTGTAAACCTCTGCGACCGGCACTGACATAGACAGTATTAAATTTCAAAGCAGAAGTGTCAATTATGGTTTTTAATTTTTTCTTTTGTCCAATAGGGCTGACACCACCTATGATATAACCTGTTGCCCGTTCAATAAGATGTTTATCAGCCATCTTGGCCTTTTTTGATCCAACTGTTTTGGCAAATAATTTCAAATCCAACTGTTTTGATACGGGTACGACTGCAACTAAGATGATACTATTATCAACTGATACAACAAGAGTTTTAAAGATTCTGTCAAAGGGTATGTTTAATTTTTCTACTGCCTCTTCCCCATATACTCTGGATGATGGATCATGATCATATTTATGAACCTGATATTTTATTTTTGCTTTTTCAAGATTTTTTATTGCAGGAGTCATACCACAGTTCTCTTTTTGTAATTGCTGCTATACTTTTTCTACCCTTTATTTGCCTTTTCCTATTATAGAATTTTATTGATGGTTTCCATTGCAATGTGATAGACTTTTTCATTAAAACGTAATTTCACAGCAGATTCAAGCATATCTTTATTAAGCGCTTTTTCATTTTTTGCCAATACACCAAGGGATGCAAGAGCCCAATCCTGTTTTTTGATCTTTAATTTTTTAAAATCAATTTCCATGACTTCTGCTTTTGTTTCAGGAATTGATACGCTTTTTTCTTTTAAAACAAAAGTATTTTGGTTTAGATCTGCAAATATATATTGCCTTCTTTGTACTCCTTCATCACTTAAAGCAAGTACAATAGTTGGAGATTCAATGCCGGTGTAACCAATTTTTTGTGGATCTATCAATATTTCACTTACAGACTGACCCCTTAAAACAGTGATATTATAATCATTTTTTATGGATACATTCATTCCAGCATTCATCCCTGCATAGCAGACAATGTCTCCTGCTGTGACAATGCGCATGCCTGCACTGCCAAGAATTACAACTTCCTGGCGCTGATAATCTTTAAAATCAAATTGTTTTTCCAGGGTAACAGGTTCAGGAAAGCGGGTTTTTTTCCCGGCAAGATCCCTATAGAGTTTGCCATATTCAGGGCGCTGATTTTCTTCTACCGTGCCAGAGTATTGTTTAAGTTTTTCAATGGTCTGATCTATAACCTTTGGGGTAAGTTTATTTCTTTTTGTATAACGTCCGGTGCACATGCCAAGGGTTTCAACAATTGAAAAACCTTTATGTTCAATTGCCTTTGCCAATTTTTCATCAAGGTCTCTGTCAAGACCTGAACATCTTGTGATATAAGAGGCTCCAGCACTTTTTGCAATTGCACAGATATCAAGAGGGATTTCAGCTCTGTTTAAAAATTCAGAGCCAACAACTGCATCATTCGGTGTTGTAAAGGAATATTGTCCGCCTGTCATGCCAAAATTAAAATTATTTAGAATAATCAGGGTCATATCAATATTTCTCCGGCAGGAAGCAAGTACGTGGGCACCTCCAATACCAAGCCCGCCGTCACCCATTGTCACAATCACATTAAGATCTGGATTGGCAAGTTTAAGACCGGAAGCATAGGTTAATGCCCGCCCATGAATTCCGTGGAGGGCATGGACATTAAAAAAAGTATCAAAAAGACCTGAACACCCGATATCAGTAACAATAACAGTTTTATCAGCTTCAAAATTTAATTTTGCAAAGGTTTTATCAAGGGCTTTTGTTATATTCTCATGGGTGCATCCAGGGCAGTAAACAAGGGGTCTATTTGTATTTAAATAGGTGTTTAAATCATTATTCATTTTCAATGACCTCCATGATTTTTGAAGGCGATATCAAGGTTCCATTCATTTGACCATAAAATTTTACCTTTTTGTCTGTTAATACTCTTTGTATTTCATTAACATATTGTCCAAGGTTCATTTCAATCACTACAATTTTTTTAAAGGTTTTGGCTTTTTGTTTTAAAAGCTCTTCAGGGACTGGCCAGAGTGTTTTAAGCGTTAAGGTTGAAACACTCTTTCCCTTGTTACCAAGAATCTTCACAGCATCTGTTACTGCACGGGAAGTCACTCCATAGCTTATAATCAGAGTGTCAGAGTTCTCTTTGATATCTTCTTCAAAAAGAGTAATTCTATTGCATGCTTTGTGGATTTTATCTCTTAATCTTTCCTGATTTTTTTCAATAGTATCGGAATCAATTGTAATATATCCGTCAGGTCCATGGGTTGATGATGTCTGCCTGACAAGGGTTTTCCCTCCAATGGGAAGAAAGGCAGGAGCTTTATCATCTTCAGCCTTAAAGGGCAGATAACTGTTTCCTGTATATAACGTTCTCTCAACTATGGGCGGAAGAGTGATGGAATCCATATCAAAACTCTCTTTGTTCATGCCGATTTCTTTGTTGGAAGCAATAAAAACCGGACATCTGAACTCTTCTGCATAGTTAAATGCATGCACAGCAAGAACATAACAGTCCAGAGCATTAGTTGGAACAAGTACAATAACAGGAATCCCGCTTGTGCTTCCCCAGCGAAGAAATTGAATATCACTGTCAGCCCCCCTTGTTGCAGAACCGGTTGATGGCCCAAGGCGTTGTACATCTGCTATTACCAGAGGGATTTCACTGCCGATTGCAAAGGAGATCTGTTCGCTGTAAAGACTTATGCCTGGACCCGAAGTTGCAGTAAGTGCTTTTTTACCTGCCATGGAAGCGCCAATGCAATATCCCATGGAAGCTATTTCATCTTCCCCCTGGATACAGACTCCATTTTTTGGAGGCAGCATTTTAAGCATGTTGTTAAAAATTGTTGTTGCAGGGGTTATGGGGTAGCCTGCAAAAAAATTACAGCCGGCTGCAATAGCACCTCTTGCCAATGCCTCATTGCCTTCCATAAATGATAAAGCCATTTTTTCTCCTGGAATTTTAAAATTAGTATGAATACATATTACAAATTTTTAATGGTTTCAAAGTCAAATATGACACTTTTAAAGAGCTTGTCAATATTTCAAAAAAAGGACTTGACAACCATAAACTCATCGAGTTATGTATACATTAATGTTTTTTAGAAAGCAAGGGAGAATATGAAAAATACACCCAAAAAAAATCTGGAAGAGTTTGCTTATCAATCAATAATTAAACTGATTCTTGGAAATTATTTCAGACCAGGTGATTTTCTTCTTGAAACTGAACTTGCCAAATCCCTTGAATTGAGCAGAACCCCTGTAAGGCATGCCTTAGGACAGCTTGTTGCTGAAGGTTTTCTTGAAAAAAAGAAAAAAAAAGGTTGTATGATTCCTGTGCCAAGTCCTGAAGATGCCAGAAATGTTTTTTATGTAAGGGAACATATTGAAGGTCTGGCTGCAGCTTCTGCTGCACGTCATGCCACTGATAAAGATATACTCTACCTCCAGGATTTGCTTGAAAAAGAAAGGAATGTTAAACATTCAGGTAACAAAGATGCAAAAATGACCTATTTTACCATTAATGAAAGCTTCCATCTTGGGATAGCAATATTGAGCCGTAACAAGTATATCGAACAATATTGCAGACACAGCTTCTGGCGCTCCCATACCTATATTTTCTTTTTTGACAAGGATTATACAAATCAGTTTACACAAGGGCATGGGGCAGGTTACAAGCAGCATATTGAAATTGTAAAAGCCATTGAAAATTCAAATGAAGAAAAGGCAGGAAATCTAATGAGACAGCATGTTCGATATACCTACGAGCAATTGTTCCAGAGGATATAAATATATTTATGTATACATTAAAGGGTATTAGAAAGGTTGCAAAATGAAAATACTTGTTCTGGGCGGGTGCGGTCTTCAGGGAAGAACCGCTGTTTATGATCTAAGTTTGGATAAAAATGTAAACCAGATTATTTGTGCTGACATAGGATTTGATAATCTTAAAAAAATAGAAAAATTTGCAGATATGAGCAAGATTACCACTCTTACTCTCAATGCTCTGGACAAGGAAGCACTTGTCGCAGCTTTCCAAAAAGCGGATGTGGTGATTGATCTTCTCCCAATAAATTTCAATCAGTATGTCAATAAAGCAGCTATAGAAGCAAAGGTCAGTGTAGTAAATACGAATTATGATTATGAAAGAAATCTTGATGAACCAGCTAAAAAAGCCGGGATAGCAATTTTGCCTGAGATCGGTTTAGATCCTGGAATTGACCTGATTACATATGGTCATGCAAGAACAAAGTTTGATGAACTTCATGTAATTAATTCATATTGCGGCGGGTTTCCGGAAAAAAAAGCCTGTACAAATCCACTGAACTACAAAATTTCGTGGATATGGAAAGGGGTGTTGAGTTCTACCATGAGAGAGGGCAGGATCATCAGGGATAGAAGAATTGTTGAGATTCCTGCCATGAAACAGCATGATGAAGCTTATATTCACACTATTAATTTCCCCGGGCTTGGAAACCTGGAAGCCATTCCCAATGGCGATGCTGTCTATTTTACTGAGCTGATGGGCATCACTGATAACATTATACAAACCGGTCGATATTCCTTAAGATGGCCCGGGTGGAGCGCATTCTGGAGACCTATAAAACAACTTGGATTTTTAAATGATCAACCGGTAGAGGGATTCGATTGTAAAGTCACCCCGATTGATTTTCTTGATAAATTTCTGGGCCCTCAGCTCGAATATCAGGCGGATGAAAAAGACCTGACCGCTATGATCAATATTTTTGAGGGCATCAAGAATAAAAAGAAGATACGCTTCACCA
>CAXMTQ010000009.1:2757-20866 GCA_964196205.1 uncultured Desulfobacula sp. | reverse complement strand
TGTTCCCTAAAGGGCAGAAGCTGACGGATCTAATTTTTTTGCCACACAATACCCTGAAGGGCAGAAACCAAAACATGAAAGTATCCAAGCGCTTAGCTTGTTCTTTAATAGAAATTTGAAAGGATACAAAATGAGTAGAACACCTTTAATAGCCGGTAATTGGAAAATGTATAAAACCGGTCCTGAAGCTGTGGAAACAGCTATGGAACTTGAAAAGCTTTGTTCGGATGTCACAGATGTGGATGTTATGATAGCACCGACTTATCTGAGTTTGCCTCTTGTTTCAACTACTTTAAGAGACTCCGGAATAAAGGTGGGAGCTCAAAATCTCTATTTTGAAAATCAGGGAGCATTCACAGGTGAAGTTTCAGCAGAGATGATTAAAGCTGCTGGAGCAGAATATGTTATCATAGGTCATTCAGAAAGAAGACAATATTTTGGCGAGACTGATCTGTCAGTAAATAAAAAAATCAGAGCTGCCATAGGATCTGGTCTGAAACCGGTATTGTGTATAGGAGAAACTGAAACAGATAGAGATGAGGAAAAAACATTTTCCATACTTGACAAACAGGTGTCAAATGGGTTAAAAGGCTTGAGTTTTGATGAACTTGGAAACTTAGTTCTTGCCTATGAACCTGTATGGGCAATTGGTACAGGTAAGACAGCAAGTGTTGATCAGGTTGATGAAGTTCATCAATATCTGCGTTCACTGCTTGAAAAACTATTTTCAAAAGATTTTTCAGGCAAGACAAGGATATTATATGGTGGTTCTGTGAAACCGGACAATGTAAAAGAGTTAATGGGTATCAAGGATGTTGATGGAGCTCTTGTTGGTGGAGCAAGTCTTGATTCCGATACATTTATAAACATTATTAAATATAGAGACCTTTAAATAATTATGACAACTATAATGGTCACGTTACATGTTACATTTTGTATTCTTTTAATTTTGATTGTACTGCTTCAAAGCGGAAAAGGTGCTGAAATGGGAATCTCCATGGGGGGAGGCTCAGGCCAGACACTTTTTGGAGCTGGAGGCCCTGCAAGCCTTTTAACTAAAATTACTACAGCAGTTGCTATCCTTTTCATGTTAACTTCCCTGACTTTAGCTTATTTATCAGGCCATCAGGCAGATACATCAGTTATGAAGAACGGCACTACTCCTGTTGAGCAGACAGATAAATGAGATGTGAGTGATGAGATATGAGAATACTGTTTTTCTCAAATCGCATTACCCAAATCTCAAATCTAATAATTGCCGAAGTGGTGGAATTGGTAGACACGCACGCTTGAGGGGCGTGTGGGGCAACCCGTGGGAGTTCAAATCTCCCCTTCGGCACCATAAAACATAAAAGCCGTGGACATAAAATGTTCGTGGCTTTTTCTGCCACAGGCAGACCATGTGAGCTTTTTAAAGAAAAAGACAATAACTGAAAAAGCCTGATTAATCTTTAGCTCTTACCTTGAATTATTCTCAACTTTGTTTATATTAGTTTATGATGAAAAAAAACAGTATATCCAAAAATATAAAAGATCCTGATTCAGAAAAAAAGAGTATCCAATATCAGATTCCTCTTAATCAGGATCCCAAGAAAATAGAAAAAGAACTTGGTGAATTTTTAAATAAAAAATTCGGCGGCAATGTTAAAATTATTACTCCCTCTGTTCTTCCAAAGCGAGATTCAACTTCAAACAGGCCTGCTTCAAAAGGTAAAAAACAATTTATTAATTTTAATATAAAACCTGAAGAACTAATCTCTTATCTTGATCAATATGTTGTAAAACAGACAAAAGCAAAATCAATTCTCTCTACAAAAATATGCACCCATTTTAATCGGATCAGACATTCTCAAACTACAAATGAGGGCATGTCAAAAATAACCGGTAATATTAAGGCCAATATTTTAATGTTCGGCCCCACTGGAATCGGCAAGACTTATTTAATTAAGTTGATTGCAAAAAAAATAGGGGTTCCCTTTGTAAAAGCAGATGCCACAAAATTTTCTGAAACAGGGTATGTTGGTGGAGATGTTGAAGATTTAATCCGGGATCTGGTCAAAGAGGCAAATGATGATATTGAACTTGCTGAGTGCGGTATTGTCTATATTGATGAGATTGATAAAATCGCATCAAGTCCAAATGTAATCGGCTCCCAGGTTTCAAAAACCGGTGTGCAGAGAGCTTTGTTAAAACCCATGGAAGAGACTGATGTTGATTTAAAAGTTCCCCATGATCCCGTATCCATGATGCAGGAGTTGGAAGCCTATCAAAGAACCGGTAAACGATCAAAACGGAGTGTAAATACTGCCAATATCCTTTTCATTGTCAGTGGTGCATTTACCGAGCTTTCCGATGTTGTAAAAAGACGGCTGTCCAAACAAAATATTGGATTTGCATCAAAACTTTTAAAAATTAAAAACAGTGATGAGCTGCTCAAGCAGACAAAGGCCCAGGATCTTGTGAAGTTTGGCTTTGAATCTGAATTCATAGGAAGGCTTCCTGTGAGATGTATTCTTGATACCCTGACTGAAAAAGACTTGTATTCAATTTTAAAAATGCCCAACAACCCAGTAATTTTAAGCAAACGTCTCGATTTTAATGCCTATGGTATTGAAATCGTTTTCACAGACAATGCCTTAAAAACTCTGGCAAAAAGAGCATTTAAAGAAAACACTGGAGCAAGAGGCCTGGTAAGTGTTGTAGAAGAGGCGCTACTTGATTTTGAAGAAAAGCTTCCTTCACACAATATTTCAAAACTTACAATTACTGAAGATGTTTTAAATGACCCCAAAGCTCATCTTGATGATCTTTTATCAAATGAAAATTCTCTGAAATGGGATGAACTTTATGAACAAGCCTTTTTGCATCATAAAAATTACATCATCAAATATATACAAAATAATTGGAAAATATTGTCCATCCGTCATGGACTGACGCTTTCAGCAGTTAGATGCAATATGGTGGCTCTCTATTTTTGTAATCATGTCATGGAAATTGAGGATGCAGTAAAAAGAATAAAGACCTTCCATGATTCAGTCAAAGAGATTGAAGTTGAAGTATCTAAAAGTTATGATTTCAACATAATTTTTGAAGAAGATGCCATTGATTTTATAATTGAACAGTTTATCAATCATGATGCAACAAATGAAGAGATACTGTCAAAAATATATGATAATTTTTATGACGGCTTTAACCTTATCCGTGAAAAAACAGGAAAAAGCAGATTTTTTATATCAAAAGCAGCCTTAACAGACCATGAAACTTATCTTAACAATCTTATCAGGAAAGAAATAACATGATCGGAATTTCAAAACTATACTGCGCAACCGTGGAACCGTCAGATGCATTGCGATATGAGAGACATTCAGGACAGATGCCCTCCCATCTCCTGCAATTCTCAAAAGATAAAAAACCGGTGATTGTCTGGAATATGACAAGACGCTGCAACTTAAAATGTGTTCACTGCTATGCAAAATCAGAAGATATCTCCTATGATAATGAGCTCAACCGTGAACAAAGCCTTGCCATGATTGATGATCTTGCAGAATTTGGTGTTCCTGTCCTTCTCTTTTCAGGAGGTGAACCCCTGGTGCATCCCAGACTTATTGAATATGCACAATATGCCGTAAACAAAGGCATGCGGGCTGTTATTTCCACAAACGGAACCTTGATTACCAAAAAGAAAGCCAAAGCTTTAAAAGAGATCGGACTTTCTTATGTAGGTATCAGCCTTGACGGACTTGAAGAGACCCATGATAAATTCAGAGGGGTTAAAGGCTCCTATAAAAAAGCCATGAAAGCCATAGAATACTGCCAGAAAGCGGGTATCAAAGTGGGCTTGCGGTTTACCATTAATAAAAGAAACGTAAAAGATATCCCAGGTATTTTTGATCTTCTTGAAGAAAAAAATATTCCAAGGGCATGTTTTTACCATCTTGTATATTCAGGCAGGGGCTCTGAAATAGCAAAAGAGGACCTCTCCCACGAAGAGACAAGAAAAGTTCTTGATCTTATAATGGAGAGAACAAAAGATCTCCATGACAGAAACAAGCCAAAAGAAGTGCTCACCGTTGATAACCATGCTGACGGGCCCTATGTATATAAAAGGCTGCTTGACGAAGATCCTGAGAGGGCTGCTGAAGTCCTTGAGCTTCTTGAAATGAATGAAGGCAATAGTTCAGGCCGCGGCATTGGATGTATCTCCTGGGACGGTGAAGTTCATCCTGATCAATTCTGGAGGGAAAAAAGCCTTGGCAACATAAAGGAGCGACCTTTTTCAAAAATCTGGACAGATGTTGATAATGAATTTTTAATGAAACTCAAAGAGAAGAAAAAACATGTTAAAGGCAGATGTGCCGGTTGCAGATGGCTTGATATCTGCGGGGGTAACTTCAGGGCAAGGGCTGAATCTGTTGCCAATGATCCATGGGACTCAGATCCTGCATGCTATCTGACAGATGAAGAAATTAAAAAGGAGAGTGTATAATGCTTTTTCCCGATTTTCGAGGTCGAAGATTAAGAGCAAATAAAAATTTCAGGAGAATGATAAGGGAGACAAAACTCTCCTGTGATGATTTGATACTTCCTCTCTTTGCCATAGAGGGAAAAGAAGTTAAAAAACCAATTGAATCCATGCCCGGGCATTTCCAGTTTTCCTGTGATTATATTGTTAAAAAAGCAAAAGAAGCATATGAGGCAGGAGTACCTGCAATAATTTTATTTGGAATTCCTGATAAAAAAGATTCTCTTGCAACTAGAGCCTATGCACCAGACTCCATTGTTCAAAAAGCTGTTAAAGAAGTAAAAGAGAAAGTACCTGATATACTTGTAATAACAGATGTCTGCCTGTGCGGATACATGGATCACGGCCAGTGCGGAGTTGTGGAAAAAGGTATTATTGACAATGATGCATCCCTTGATCTTCTTGCAAAGACTGCCCTTTCCCATGCAGAAGCTGGAGCTGACATGGTCGCCCCATCTGACATGATGGACGGCAGAGTCAGCGAAATAAGACAAACCCTTGATGAAGAGGGTTTTTCCAATACTCCAATCATGTCCTATGCAGTCAAGTACAGTTCGGCATTTTACGGCCCTTTCAGGCAGGCTGCAGAATCAGCACCCCAGTTTGGTGACAGAAAAACCTATCAGATGGATCCAGCAAATTCAATTGAAGCCCTGCGGGAAGCCACAATGGATATGGAAGAAGGTGCTGACATTATCATGGTAAAACCTGCCCTCTCCTATCTTGATATTATCTATAGATTAAAAGAAGAGATCGATCTTCCAATTGCTGCCTATAATGTAAGCGGTGAGTATTCAATAATGAAAGCAGGAGAGATAATGGGCTGGGTAAATGCAAATGAAATTATCATGGAAACCCTGCTATCCATTAAAAGAGCAGGTGCTGATTTAATCTTGACCTATTCTGCAATTGACGTTGCAAGAGAGTTAAACAAATAATGAATCATCCCCACGGGTCTGGACATGGCCATGGACAAATGCAAAAGTCCCATAAAATAAAATCAAACACTTTACGCCTTGTTGCCTGGGAAACCACACGAAGATGTAATCTTGCCTGCAAACACTGCCGAGCCTTGGCTGAAGACCACCCCTATGACAATGAGCTTGATACAAAGGCTTCCTTTAAATTACTGGAACAAATAAGAGAGGTGGGACAGCCCATTATTATCCTTACCGGTGGAGAGCCTCTTTTAAGGAATGATATCTTTGATATTGCTTCCTATGGCACAAAATTAGGTCTTCGCATGGTCATGGCTCCAAATGGAACCTTGATCAATAAAAAAAATGCAAGAAAAATGAAAGAATCAGGCATTAAAAGAATAAGTGTCAGCCTTGATGGTTCTACCCCTCAATCCCATGATACCTTCAGAGGACTTAAAAATGCCTTTAATGATTCAATCAGAGGTATTGAAATTGCAAAAAATGCAGGTATTGAATTTCAAATTAACACAGTTATCACAAAAACCAACCTCGATGAAATCCCTAAAATTTTAAATCTTGCAGAAAATCTTGGAGCGGTTGCCCACCATATTTTTCTTCTTGTACCAACCGGTCGAGGCAAATACATTGTTGACAGTGAAATAAATGCAAAAGAATATGAAGAGACTTTAAACTGGTTTTATGATCAGCAGGAGAAGACAAAACTTCAACTCAAGGCTACCTGTGCCCCGCACTATTACAGGATTTTGAGGCAGCGGGCAAAAAAAGATGGCAAAAAAATAAACTTTGAAACCCATGGTCTTGATGCTGTTACAAGGGGATGTCTTGCAGGAACAGGCTTCTGTTTTGTCTCCCATGTTGGAAGAGTTCAGACCTGTGGTTTTCTTGATGTTGAATGCGGGGATATCACAAAGCAAAACTTCAAAGATGTGTGGGAAAATTCAAAAGTTTTTAAAACCTTGAGAAACTTTGACAACCTTGAAGATAAATGCGGTATCTGTGAATATAAACAAGTCTGCGGAGGCTGCCGTGCCCGCGCCTATGAAGCAACCGGCAACTATCTTGCAGAAGAACCTTTGTGTTCCTATCAGCCAAAGAAAATTAAATAACTGGATATTTGTTATAAGAAATCTTGTATAACCCGTACAAGGATATTTGACTGTTAGCCTCGCCTAAAAGCGACGACTGGAAGAGGAAATAATGGGGCAGAAAACCGTTATTCCGACCCCACAATCAAGTATAAAAGTTCTGTGCTGGTTTACTACCTTTCCATACAAAAGAATTTTTAAGCAATTCAAATCATAGGACTTACAGACAAAAATAATTATTCAAAAACTGGTAGTCCCGTGGAAAGGCGCCAGGAATTTGACTCATAAATCCAAATCTGATTATCATCAACAACCTTTTCAATCAAATAATCCGTATTATAATATTTGATCTCAACGGTTTGTTCGACCATAAGTTTTTCGTTATGCATTTTGCGATTCTGTACTTCGTACGATGTAATTTTAATCTTTTTCAAAAATTTCTTATCAGGTAATACCGGTTCTTTTTTGGGGTTTTGTTTTGACATAAAACTATTCACCATTTTGAAATCTCCCAAACTTATGGCGGTTTTATAGGATTCGGCAACCTCATCAAACTTACTTAAAAGGCGTAAATCAGTAAAAGTTGCACAACCAAAGAACATCAGGATACATAAGGGTAAAATTTTTTTTATCATTTAGAACTTCCTAAAAAATTAGGGTAAATATTATGTCGATATTATCAAGTTAAAAAAATACTCTACCTCATCAAATATTAAAAGTAAAGATTTCGGCATGTAATGGTTTGAAGTCTATTTTTTATCCCCATCGCCGTTTTAAAGCAACGGGGAAAGAAAGATATATGAGTCTAATACCGCATGACGGATTCACCCAAAATATTTAACAAATTTTTATTTCAAGGATTATAAAATCCTGATGGCGCTTCCAGTGGAGATGTGTTTGCCTTGCGGCGCATTTGGGTTTTGCTTACAGGTTTTTTGGTTGGCGGAACAGGTTGGACGAGTTATGGATAATATTTTACAGCAAATATTCTACCTAATAACAAAACAATTGAAAAAAAAAGAAATATAATCTATGATCCTTTCAGTTGAGAATGCGTATATTACAAACCTTGGGATTGGAGTAAATTAATGAAAAAAATTAAATACTTTTTATGGCTGATTATCCTGATAGCACTTGGAATTTTAATTTATCAGAATTTAGATTATTTTATGGCAGCCACTGCCTTGAAATTTGATCTTAAAATTTCTTCCTGGAACTGGACAATACCAGAACTTCAAAATATTTCTTTTTTTGCAATCTGCTTTTTCTTAGGGTTTATTCTTGCCGGCATCAAATGGATGATGCTGAATTTCAAGTTTAAAAACGAGATCAAAACTAAAGATGCTTCTATAGCATCTTTGAAAGAACAGCTCAATACATTCAAAGCAAAGCTGGAAGTATTTCAGCATGATCCTTATATAAAAAAAGATTTAGAAGAAAAAGCACAAAACTCTGAAAAAGAGAGTGATAAAATAGATACTACTGACTGATCTTCATAAACAAAAATAGCACATGAGCAAAAAAAAGAATACTCCCATGATGGAGCAATATCTCTCCATCAAGGAATCATATAAAGATGCAATCTTGTTTTACCGCATGGGAGATTTCTATGAAATGTTTCATTCCGATGCAAAAAAGGCAGCACCCATATTAGAGATTGCTTTAACATCAAGAAATAAAAATGATGACTCTCCTATTCCCATGTGCGGAGTACCTTTCAGGGCTGCTGATAATTACATTGCAAAACTTATAAGACACGGCTGTAAGGTTGCTGTGTGCGAGCAGATGGAAGATGCTGCTACAACGAAGGGCTTGGTAAAAAGACAGGTCACCCGGGTGATCACTCCTGGTATGATTTTAAATGAAGAGTTACTGGATAAAAAATCCAATAATTTTCTTCTTGCTTTATCAAAAACTAATCAATTTTCAGCCATTGCCTATATTGACATATCCACTGGAACATTTAAAACCACACAGGTTGCGAACACGCAGTCTAAATTCCCCCAGAATTTAATTGATGAAGCTTTAAAGGTTGATCCCAAAGAGATTCTTCTGCCTTCTAATTTTGAAAAAGATCCTGTGTATAAATATATTTTCCAGGCCTTTGGGGGGCGGCAGATAACCTATCTTGATAAAAATGAATTTTATCTTGAAGAGGCCAGGGAAAAGCTTTTAAAAAAATTTCAAATCAGAAGTCTTGAGGGTTTTGGAATGGAGAATCTTCATGCATCCATATGTGCTGCAGGTGCGATTCTCTCCTATATTCAGGATACCCAGATGCAGGAAACTCAACACATATTCCAAATTTCTCCCTATGATTTGAAAAGTTTTCTTGTCATTGATGACAGATCCTGTAAAAATCTTGAACTGCTTGCCAATATTCAAACTCTGGATAAAAAAGGGACATTGATTCATGTGCTTGACAGAACAGTTACTGCCATGGGTTCAAGATTGATTAAAAACCTGATCAGATATCCTTTGATTGACAATAAAAAAATCTGTCAACGATTAGATTGCATTGAAGAGATAACAAAAGCTTCCCACATCCACCAGTTAATCATAAATCATCTGAAATCTGTTTATGATCTTGAACGTCTTGGCAGTAAAATTTCCATGGGACAGGGAAATGCCAGAGATTTGATTGCTTTAAAACACTCTTTACAAAAAATTCCTCTGCTGTTTAAAGAGCTTTCTCTATTTAAAAGCCCTCTGCTAAACGGAAACAATCTTAAAAACAAGAATAGTGTTTTAAAACAGGTTGATCTGCTTGCAGGTTTTATTGAAGATGCCATAAGAGAAGATGCCACCCATCTTTTAAATGAAGGAAATTTGATTAAAGATGGCTACAGTCCGGAACTTGATGAACTGCTGCTGATATCAAGGGATGGTAAATCCTGGATTGCAAAGACTGAAGCCAAAGAGAGAGAGACAACTGGAATTTCTTCCCTTAAAATTAAATATAATAAAGTGTTTGGTTATTTTATAGAAGTGTCCAGAGCACAGTCAAATCAGGTTCCTGAGCATTATATAAGAAAACAGACACTGGTGAATGCTGAAAGATTTATCACCGATGAGATGAAACAGGTTGAATCCACTATTTTAAACGCCCAGGATAAAAGATGCGCTCTGGAGTATAAAATTTTTTGCTCCATCAGGGATAAGATAATTTTACAAGCTGACCTGATTCTTAAACTGGCAGATTTTATTGCACATATTGATGCTTTCCAGGGACTTGCCAGGGCAGCATCGGAAAACTCCTATACAAAACCTGTTATTAATAAGGACAATCAGATTTTAATTGAAGATGGGCGACATCCTGTTGTGGAAAAGCTCATTCAAGGTGAGAGATATGTTCCTAATTCCATTGAAATGGATGATGTTGGAAATCAGATGCTCTTGATCACAGGTCCTAATATGGCAGGCAAATCAACTGTATTAAGACAGGTCGCCCTGACCGTATTAATGGCTCAAATGGGATCATTTGTTCCTGCAAAAAAAGCCTCGCTCTGCCTTATAGATCGAATATTTACCCGGGTAGGCGCATTGGACAATCTATCTTCGGGTCAGAGTACTTTTATGGTGGAGATGGAAGAGACTGCCAATATTATTAATAATGCCACATCAAAAAGTCTTGTTATTCTTGATGAGATAGGAAGAGGCACCAGCACCTTTGATGGCATGAGCATTGCGTGGGCTGTTGCTGAATATCTTCACGATCTTGATAACCAGGGAGTAAAAACTCTTTTTGCAACACACTACCATGAGCTGACAAAACTTGAAAAGATAAAACCAAGAGTTAAGAATTTTAATATTGCTGTTAAAGAGTTTAATGATAATATTGTTTTTTTACGAAAACTTGTGAAAGGTGGAACCAATAAAAGTTATGGGATTCAGGTGGCACGACTTGCAGGTATTCCTGACAAAGTAATTAACAATGCCAAATATATATTGTCTGGTATTGAACAAAAAAACAATAGAGATATGTTAAAACCTGAGCCAGAAAAAACTAAGAAAAAAGGTAAAAAGAGAAAAGAGAAAGATGCCAATCAGATGGAACTATTTAATAACCAGGAGCAATCCATTAAAAAAATGTTGGAAAAGATTGATATTTCGAGTATTACTCCCCTTGAAGCTTTGAACCTGTTAAACGATTTAAAAACAAAAATATGAGATAGATATGATTAAATCTAAAATAGATATACTTTTGCTGATATATTTTTTAATTCTTGTTTTTACAGGTACTCTTGTTTTCACTGAAAGCAGTGAAGCCGATAGTGCAAGGCAAAAATATATTGCTGCTGATTCATGCTATAAAAAGCTTCGTAATATACCCGTTAGAAAACAGACAGAAAGAGGCTGGCTGAAATGCATCAGCCAATATGAAATTATTTATAGACTTTATCCTAAAGATTCATGGGCGCCTGCCGGAATGTACAAGGCTTCCCAGCTATATATAAAACTATCAAAATTATCCGGTAAAAAAAGATATAAAATTCAAGCTGCTGATCTTCTTTCAAGACTTCAGAACAGATATCCTGAAAGCGCTTATGCAGGCCGCTCCAGATCTCTGCTCAAATCAATAAATATCGCACCAACTCTTTATACAAAAAAAATAAAACATATCAAATCAAAAAAACACCTGACAAAAAATGATGTACTTATCAGAAAATTCACACAAAATGAAAAACAAATATACACTCACACCTCCATGGACAAAGACAAACCTCTGCCGCCAAAACAGAAACTTTCTGGAGATGCCACGATTTCAGACCTTCGCTTCTGGTCCAACCCGGAATACACAAGAGTTGTTATCAATGCTGATAGAGAAAGAGATTATTCCCACAGGCTATTAAAAAAAGATCCTGGAATTGACAAGCCTTTTCAAAGACTATTTGTGGATATAGACCAATCAAGACTTGGAAAAAAAATAGCGGATCACACCACCATCAATGATAATCTTTTAAAAGAGGCAAGAGCAGCACAATATCTACCCCATACAGTAAGGGTCGTAATTGATATAAAAACATTTGAAAACTATAAAATATTCTCTTTAAAAGATCCCTTTAGGATTGTTATTGATGTATGGGAAAAAGGTTCAAATGGTTCTTTGACCCCGCAATCAAAACAGCAGACTGCTGATTCAGCTAAGTCTGGAAAATCTGAAGAAATCCGTCAAATAACAACTGACCATTTAAAATCATCAGATATTGCACGCCAGCTTGCCCTGGGAGTTAAAACCATTGTCATTGATCCTGGACATGGAGGACACGATCCAGGTGCTCCTGGATATTATAAAAATGTGTGGGAAAAAGATATTGTTCTTAAACTTGCCAAAAAACTTGCCAAAACATTAAGAGATCGTTTGCAATGCAGTGTTCTTTTAACAAGATCAACAGATAAAAAACTTACCCTTGAAGAGAGAACTGCCATTGCAAACACAAAAAAAGCAGATCTTTTTATATCCCTTCACTGCAATGCAGCAAAAAACAGACGTCTTAAGGGAATTGAGACCTATTTTCTCAACCTTGCAACGGATGAGAATGCTATTACTGTAGCAGCTAGGGAAAATGCTACTTCAGAAAAGAATATTTCTGATCTTGAATATATATTGAGTGATTTAATGAAACATGCAAAAATAAATGAATCCACACGGCTTGCCAATACAGTACAGACCTCTTTTGTAAAAGGAATGAAGAAAAAATACTCAGAAATCGATGACCATGGAGTTAAGCAGGCACCATTTTATGTCCTGCTCGGTGCAAGAATGCCGTCTATTCTCGTTGAAACAGGTTTTATAAGCAACAAGCAAGAGTGCAAACGTCTCATGAGCGATTCATACCAAACTGCCATCAGCAATACCATCACAGATGGTATTAAAAAATATATAGATGCAACAAATCCCAGACAATTATAAGGAGAACATCATGTCTTTTGAAAACATTATTCTTGAAACCCAAAACCATATCGCAACTATTTTTTTTAACAGACCCAAAGCTTTAAATGCACTTAACAATGCCTTGTTTGATGAATTGGATGCCGCCTTAGACCAGGTCAATGCAAACAAGGATATTAAAGTTCTTATTCTTACCGGCAAAGGAGAGAAAGCCTTTGTTGCAGGAGCTGATATTGCAGAGCTTGTAAAGATGAATCCTCTGCAGGGTAAATATTTTTCCAGAAAAGGACAAAAAGTTTTTTCAAAGCTTGAAGAACTTCCCATTCCCACCATTGCTGCTGTAAATGGTTTTGCCCTTGGCGGAGGGCTGGAAGCTGCCATGGGCTGTGATTTTATTTACGCTTCAAACAGAGCACTTTTTGGCCTGCCCGAGATTAACCTTGGTTTAATTCCAGGTTTTGGCGGAACCCAGAGACTTGCACGCCGAGTAGGGATAACCTTAGCAAAAGAGCTTGTTTTTACCGGGAAAAACATTAACGCGCAGCAGGCTTTTGATTATGGTATTGTCAACAAAATATGCGACCATGAAAAGCTGATGGAAGATGTTCTAAAAACAGCAAATCTTATTGCATCAAAGGGTAGAGTAGCCTTGAGATCTGCAAAAGAAGCCATTCAAAATGGTCTTAACACTGATATTGAAACAGGATGCAAAATTGAGAATGATGTTTTTAGCCTGACCATGGTAAGTGAAGATGCTAAAGAGGGAACTACTGCCTTTCTTGAAAAACGCAAACCAGAATTTAAAGCCGAACTATATTAGGAGTTGAGCACATGTTTGTAGAACAAATATCCATATTTATTGAAAACACGGAAGGAAGGCTTGCAGAAGTTACAGCCATCTTGAGAGATGCAAATGTTAATATAAGAGCATTGTCTCTTGCTGATACAACTGATTTTGGTGTATTGCGCCTGATTGTCAATGACAATGACAAAGCAGAACAGGCTTTAAAAAAAGAGGGCTTTACTGTGGGCAGGACTAAAGTTATGGCCGTTGAAATAGATGATGAACCAGGTGGTTTAAACAAGGTTCTTGACCCTCTTTGCGAGAATGAAGTAAATGTGGAATGCATGTATGCATTTGCCAATCCACAATGCAAAAATGCCATCATGATGTTCCGATTTAATGATTATGACAAGGCATTGAAAATACTTGGGCAAAAAAACATCAAAGTCTTTACAAAACAAGAGATCACAAACCTATAAATAGTAATTTACAATCTGTTTTTAGATGGCTCGGAGAGGAGCGGATGCTCACAAACTTGCCCATATACAAGTCGCAAGGCTCGAAGAGATGCGCATGCATACACTTTTACAACCGGAGTGTACTAGTAGTACATGAGGATTGCAAAAGTTTGTAGCAGCGAAGTAGATGGATGCTTCATTCAATAATTATAGAAGTGCTGATTCATCAAGGGTAACCTTTCTAACTAAATCCTTGTAATCAGCTGCAGCTGTAGATCCCGGAGCAAACTCAAAAATCGATTTTCCATAGGAGGGTGCTTCGGAAAGGCTTTCACTATACCGTATGGGTGTACACATATATTCAGGGTATAATTTTTCAAGTTGTGAAAATATAGTTTCAGGACCTTTAATTCTTGTATCCATAAAAGTGGGGACAATATATTTTAAAACAATTTCCTTTCGATATTTCTGGATTGATCCCAGACTTTTCATAAACTCTGCCAGTCCCTGCAAAGGCATAACCTCCAATGCAACAGGCACAAGAACTTCTGTGGCATAGAAAAGAACATTGACAATGAGTTGATCCCACCCTGGAGCTGTATCAATAATAATGAAATCATATCTGCTATCCAGCTCTTTCATTGCTGTAGACAATGCCCACTCAGCACCAAAACTTTTCTTGTCAATAATTCTTTTAACTCCTGCCAGAGATTTCCCACCGGCAAGGAGCCATAAATTTTTCCTGGCTCTTACAATACACTCTTCCGGTGCAAGCTCTTTTGTCAACAATTCAGTTAAACCGGCTCTTGGTTTCTTACCAAGAATATAGGAAGATTGTCCCTGGGTATCTGTATCCACAAGCAGTACCTTATATCCGGCAAGAGCAAGGCCTGAACTCAAATTAACAGAAGTCGTGGTTTTACCCACACCACCTTTGCTTAAGGTAACACAAATTTTTCTGGGCCCCTTGATATCTTCTTGAGATTTTTCTTTTTCAAGATTAAGGAGTTTATCAAGTTCAACAGGAAATTTATGATTGCATGATTTACATCGCGCAGAAATTTTCTTTCCCAAAGGAGCATTTTTCTTAACTGTATTCAAATCAACGTTGTGCTTCTTTTTACACTTCGGACAGACGATTATAGCCACTAATCCTCCTTTTTAAGTTCATCAACAATAGCATTTACAGCTATTCGGGCTATTTGCTTCATTGAAATAGCCTTCTTTCCCTGAGAAACCTTTACTTTAATTTTAGCTCTGCCTTCCCAAACCTGAACAGATACATTATCTTTTGAAGCCTGCCAAAATATTGTCCATTATATCTAATTTTTTATAATTCATTACTCTTTTAATCAACTATGTTTATCTTGCTTGAATAATTGATCTTTCATCTTTAAAATAATTTCACTTAATTGATCTGAACTCAGCCTGTCAATATCTATCCACTGGATACCACAATGCAGGGATTTTTCTACTTCCGGTGAGAAATGGATAATCCTGACCTTTAAATTCTTGAATAGATGATCAGAAATATGAAGTTCACAATTTTCAATAATTTCATCCATGGTAAAGACAGAATTATCTTCACGCCAGATCCCAATGCCTCCTTGTGAAATATCAACTATTTTGTATTTAGTTCCCCTAATCACAAGAAAAATGTTTTCCATCCCTTCAATTGGAACACGAAAAGCCCTACGAACGATTTCAAGTGAAGTTGTATCTTCCTTGGTTTTTTGAAATTCATTGGATTGATTATTCATTGGGCCTCCTTTGAACTTAATAAAAATTTAAAATTTACATCTGATTTTTGGATCAGATAATTTAATTTTGTTTGAAAATATACCAGTAAAGAGTGTACCAGGCAAGCAAAATCATTAAAACCATGTAAAAAGGAAGGGGGGTGTAAAAACAAAAATGTTCAACACCCCCCTTTTAATTAAACAATACTATAATTCAAAAAGTATGATTTAGTGCCCAATGGTAGCAAGTGCAGCCTTGAGTCCTGGATGAGCATACATCAGAATCAAAGAAACAACTAGTGCATAAATAGCGAGAGATTCAATCATTGCAAGACCAATCAGCATATTAACCTGAATTTTACCGGTTGCTTCCGGGTTTCTTGAAATACCTGTCATTGCTCCACCAACGGCTGTGCCCATGCCAATACCGCAACCTAATGCTGCTATACCGATTGCAAGACCAGCTGCCAACACAGTTCCTGTTAGAAATTCCATTCTTTACTCCTTTATAATGATAATAATTAAATAATATAAAATAACGGGCTTCTTCCGTATCCCGTAAAACTTAAATTTAGTGTGCCTCTTCTATTGCACCTGCAATATACATGGTTGCAAGCAGGAAAAAGACAAATGCCTGTACAAGCGCAACAAATGCACCCAGAGCCATGATAGGCAGAGGTACGAGAAACGCTCCGGCTAGTAATAACAGTATTCCAACCACAAGTTCGTGTCCTGCCATATTTCCGAAAAGACGGAAAGTAAGGGAGAGAACCCTTGCAATATGACTTACAATCTCAATGGGTAAAAACATTGGAATCATTATAGGTATAGGCCCTAAAAAATGTTTTATGTATTTCAAGCCATGATATTTAAGGCCTATGACATGACTCCATCCAACTGCAATTAAAGCACATGCCAGTGTAGTATTAATACTGGCAGTCGGAGGAAAAAATCCTGGAATCAATCCAAAAAGATTTCCCAGTAAAACAAATAAAAATATGGTTATCACAAGTGGAAAAGATTTTCTTCCCTCCTCACCTGTAATGGAAACCACAAACTCTTCAAGACTTGAGACTATGGTTTCAAATACATTTTGTGCAGTACCTGGCACCATGGAGACATTTTTTCCTGCAAGCCATCCAAAAAATATTAAAGTAATCATGCAAAGCCACATATATGTAACATGTGCATTAGATGCTGCCCACTCTTCCAAACCAAATATCGAAAACAATGAAGTAAGAATTAAATATGGATGTTCCACCTTATACCGCCTCCTTGAAAAATGATCTTGTTAACTCAAATGCCGCAGCAATAAATATACTTGCCACAACCACTGACAGACCTGTTACGAGCCCGAGTGGATGAACAATCTGTTTTGATAAAAGCAAATATATTATAATTGCACTTACAGCAAATCGAATATAGTATTTTACGATGATATTAAACACAAGTGAATGTCCCCGGTTTAATACAAGCTCGGGGTCAAACATTTTTTTAAGCGTACTTTTCAAAAGATGAAAATTAATTGCGACAATCAATCCTCCAAGGATTATCCCGAGAGTGAATTTCTCCGGGGCAATCATCAAGCCTATGACCCCTCCTGATAATAGCAGCAGCCAGTTTGTGATTGTCACAAAATCTACAACTTTATGAATGTTCTGCATTAAAATTTTTTTCCCTTTTTACCTGCTCTGATAATATTATTGAAACCTGCAGCAATTCCAACTGCCAGACCCACAAACATCATGACAGGGTCAGTATCAAATTTTTTATCCAGCCAGATACCTATGAAAAGGCCAATAAAAACCGCAAGTGCCACTGACATCCCAAGGCTGGCAAAATATCCCAGTTCTCTGATGGTCTTGCCTGTTTCTTTTTTCATTATCCGCCAATAAAACCTTTTCATTTAGCCTTAAAGACTAATTTATCTCCAAAGCAAATATCATGTGATGAATCTCAAGTCAACATGAAAAATATTAAATTATATTTAAAAACCCGGAGTTGCTGTCATGGGTGATTTCACCTATTATCCAGGCCTTGTGACCACTGGTTTTCATCTTTTCAACAAATGCTTTACCCTTATTTTTTTCCACACTGATCAATAATCCTCCAGATGTCTGGGGATCAAACATTAAATCAAGTATTGCTCGGTCAACTTTTTTATCAACCTCTATGATTTCTTGAAAAAATTTGCGATTTCTATGGGCACCAGCCGGCACCATTCCCATATCTGCAAATTCCAATACATTTTTCAGCAGAGGGACCTGCCTGGTATAAAGATTAATGTTCTTTTTTGAACCCTTGGCCATTTCCAGCAGATGCCCTGCAAGTCCAAAACCTGTAACATCTGTGCAGGCATTAATCTTGAACTTAAATTGAGACATCACACTTGCTGCTCCCTTGTTCAACATGGACATGACCTTAACCGCCTCTTTTATATTCTCCTCTTTTGCAATCCTTGCCTTTATGGCAGTTGACATGATTCCTGTACCAACAGGTTTTGTTAAAATAATTGAATCGCCTGTCTGAGCTGCAGAATTAGTTAAAATCTTGTCAGGATGCACAATGCCTGTGACACTGAGCCCGTATTTAAATTCAGGATCATCAACAGTATGTCCCCCCACAAGAGTTGCTCCGGATTCATCTATTTTATCCAACCCTCCTTTCAGAGTTTCAGTTAAAACACT
>CAXMTQ010000009.1:0-2747 GCA_964196205.1 uncultured Desulfobacula sp. | reverse complement strand
TGCCTGGAAAACAGACGATATTCATCACCGTAATAGGCTTTCCTCCCATGGCATAGACATCACTTAAAGAGTTGGCAGCAGCAATCTGGCCAAATTCATAGGGAGAATCTGTAACAGGAGTTAAAAAATCAAGAGTCTGAATAAGTGCTGTTTCAGCATCAAGTTTATATACTCCAGCGTCATCAGGTGATTCAAGACCAACAATAAGATTTGGGTGGGATTTGATTTTAAGCCCCCCCACAATTCGATCCAAAGCCCCTGGATCAAGTTTAGCAGCTCAGCCCGCAGCTTTAACTTTTTGTGTTAAAAAAACTTTACCTGCTTTTGGAGGATTAAAACCTCCCATATTTAAAATTTCCATTTATACATCCTCGATTATTCTTTACAGATTATTAAGAATAGATAATTTTTTCACTAACAAAGAGGTTAAAGAAATTATCATTCTTCAATAGCCTGTCAGTTAAAACATGGAGATAACACAGGCAAACCTGCCCGTAGTTTTTTCTCCCCTGTAAGAGTAAAATTTATCCATATTGCATCTGGTGCAAATTTCCATATTTTCAATATTTTCCTTTTTTATACCCTTGTCCATAAGTTGATCACAACTCATTTCCCAGAAATCAAAATAATCTTTATCTTCAATTTTATATTTCCACAAACTCTCTGGAATCTCATCCTTGTAATTTACAAACTCAGAGCAGCATGGGCCAAGGCTTGGAGAAATACCTGCAATAATATTGTCAGGATTACAGGCAAATTCAGATATCATTTGAGCCACGCTTTTTCCAATAATATTTTTAACACTGCTCCGCCATCCTGAATGAATATTTGCTATAACCCGGGTTTCATGATCATATAAGACAACAGCCTGGCAGTCGGCAACCTGAATCACCAGGAACACATCTTTCATATCAGTAATAATACCATCTGCTGTATATGCTTCTTTGCCAGATTGAAAACTTTCAGAAAAATCATTTTCAGCCTTTTTTAATATCTTGATTTCAGTTCCATGAACCTGGTTTAAAAAGATGAGAGGTTTTATACCCATTTTTTTTCTTATAAGCTTTTGGTTATCTGCAATGACTGATCTTTTATCTCCTGAATTCATACCCATATTCAGAGAATCAAATTGTTCTGTGCTTGTTCTGCCTGATCTTGCAAATATGCCATGAATAATATTGTTATGATTTTTTAAATGATCAAACTCATGAACCGTGATATCACTGTTTTCCATAATAGAGTTCACCGATTCGTTTAATAATTGTTGTGGTGGAAATACCAGGTTCCAGATCAACTCTCTCTATTCGCCCGCCATTTTCTTTTACAAAATCACCCCCGATAATCTGATCTTCAGGCCAGTCTGCTCCTTTAACCAAAATATTTGGAATAATAACTTCAATTAAAGCCTTTGGATCAGGATCATCAAACAGTACCACATGGTCAACAGATGACAAAGCTGCAACAACAAGAGATCTGTGCTCCTGGCAAATCAACGGGCGATTTTCTCCTTTTATGAGTTTTACGGAGTGATCGGAATTCAGACCAAGGACCAGTATATCCCCAAGGTTTGCAGCATGATTTAAGTATTTTACATGACCCGCATGAAGGATATCAAAACATCCATTGGTAAATACTACTGTTTTGTTGGCATCCCTATATTTTTTTGACAAAACTCTTATTTCAGACAAGGTAACAATTTTACCCATATACATCATCTCTCCTGTCTTCCATACATGGGATTAAAGCTCTGGCATTTTTTACAAGTTCTAAATCAACATAAGCAAAAGCACAAGCATCTTTATCCTGTGCCTCAGTTAGAACACTGCCCATTGGATCTACAATCATGGACATACCCGGAAATTTTAAATCATCATCCTCTCCTGTCCTGTTTGAGCAGACCATAAACAGTTGATTTTCAATGGCTCTGGCCTTAATTAGAGTTTCCCAATGCTCTTTCCTTGGTTCAGGCCATTGTGCAGAGACAATAATTATTTGAACACCCTTCATTAACAGTCTTCTGGAAAGTTCAGGAAATCTTAGATCATAACATGTCATAAACCCTATCCTGCCAAAGCTTGAATCAATCACAGCTATCTCATTGCCTGCAGTATAGTATAAATGCTCATCTGTCAGCCTGAAAAGATGCAGCTTTCTATATCTGATTTTTATTTTACCATCCCTCTCTATGAACACCATGGTGTTAAATATCTGATCTTTTTTCATTTCAGGAAGTGTTCCTGCAATAGCCATCTGGTTCTCTTTTGCAAACAAAGAGAGCTTTTCCAATACTTTGCCTGTGAGCTTTGAATGCTGTTTTAAGTTCTTATTATCAAAAGAGCATGAAAACATCTCCGGCAGCACAGCAAGATTTACACTGTCACATGCAAGTTTTTCAAGATATCCAAGGGCTGTATTTAAATTAGCTTCAATTTGTCCTGCTTTTACATCAAATTGAACAACTCCTGCTTTAAATTTTAATTCTTTTGTCAAACTCTTTACCTTGTTTTATTATCAAAAGCATTCATATTTATAAAAATCTTTTTAACCATATAGTTTCATCCATTTATCGTCAATATTTTTATCTGTAAATCTGGATATTTGCCATAAGAATTTTTCAATAACCCGTTTCAATCTAATTACCTTATGTCCTCTGGATATTATAGCAAACGTCCAAATATTCCAATAAAGAGATTGATTATTCCTCTTGAAAACTATATATTTTATGGATGTACTCAAATACACCTTTA
>CAXMTQ010000008.1:0-22384 GCA_964196205.1 uncultured Desulfobacula sp. | reverse complement strand
CCGAATCCCTATGGTCAGGCCTGGACAATTATGACCATGGAACTCAATGGTTTTGTTAATCAACTCTTTTGCTATAGAACATGCCATTATTTTAATCTCCTTTTACGCAATTATGCTGTTTTTTCATATGGAATCAGAAGCTTCCATATAAGAAACCAGTGTTTCAAGATAGCGGGATTTTACCTGTTCCATGGCCAGTATCTGCTTCAAAGGGGGCAGTTTCAGTATCACCCCTAAAACAGCTGCAAGAGCACGGTGGCTGAACAGAACCCTGTTGTCAAAAATCAAGTGCTGAAGTTTTCCCCGTTCAATTGCCATAACTACAGTTCTATGTGCCCCGTTCAATGGAGTAATGACCCTGTGGGGCAAAGATTTAAGTTTAAGACTGCCTTCCTGGCATGCCCTGACACAAAGGCCGCATCCAAGACATATATCTTTATTAAGGCCGGCTTTTTTCTTTTTAGATTTTTCAGGATCATTGGCCGACACCAGGGTCATGGCCTCCACCGGACAAATGGCAACACATTTACCACAGCCCGTGCAGGAATCACTATTTATTTCCGGGATAAAATTGGAAGTATTTACTGGATTGAACATTGAAAACCTGCGGGCTGCAATCATGGCTTCGCAACAGCATCCACAGCAGTTGCAGATAAAATTAACCCGCTCCCTGACATTCTCACCAAACTGAACCAGGTTGGATTCATATGCTTTATCAAGAAGGTCAAGTCCTTCTGAAACATCTACGGATCTGGCATGACCATATTTTATCAGAGATCTGCCGGTTGTGTTAAATGTCATACAGGTATCCATGGGGCTGTCACAGGCTTTACCCATATGATACATCTTATGGCGGCAGTAACAGGTGCTTATACCCATGTGGGATGCAGTTTTAATCACCTGTGATGCCCGCTCATAATCCAGAACATAAAAGGCATTATCATTGGACAGCACTGGTTCATGGACAAACACGCGTCCAAGCTGAGTATCTCCTGTGGTAAAGAGATCTTTTATAAAATCCTCTTCAACATTTAGATACTGGTAAAACAGCTCGCTTAAAACCTTTTGATTTATATCATACCGCACCCGCATCATGGAGAATTCAAAAAAACCCGCCATTGGTGGTGGCAGAGCATATTGAGTGATGCCATCATGATCAATATCCACCAGAATAGCCCTGGATGCAAGCCGGTCCAGAATATTTTGAGCTTTAGACAAACTCATCTTCCATATTCTTGCAGCTTTGTCAGCAGTAAATGGTTTTATGGGAAGCAGAGCAACCAAATGAGCTTCCGTTTCTGAAAACAGCATTGTGAGAATTTTGTCCAGCAGTTTAGAAGGAGTGGCTCCCTGTGGAAAACGATTTAAACGATTTACCAAATGGGCATAACTGGATTTATTGATATGATGTGCCATAATCCCCCTCTGGAATTTTAATTTAAAATCCCGACAGGCTGTTACACAACCTGTCAAGTTTTTTTTAAATGTATGGTTTTAATATAAACATTGGAAAGCAGTTAATGCAATAAAAATTTACAAATTACATTATCTGAATATTTGCTATAATATCCTTGAACGGACCGAAACATAAAACCTTATGGCAAATATCCAGATATTATAATAGAGTCTTTACAATTCAATGTATATTGAGTATTTCAGACATAATAAGATAGGAGGTGTGTGATGAACAAAGAACATCTGAAAATGTACAGATATTTTCTCAAAGACAGTATCAGAAAAAAAATCAATTTCAGATTTACTGACCAGAATCAGGGAATCCCTGCCCCTCCAATTGAAAAAAAATGCATGGATGGCGCAAATTTAATTGACCTTCCTGATCCTGGTATGTGGAAAAATATTCCAGAGCGAGACATCACTATGGCTATAGGTAACAGAGAGAGCCGCAGAGTCTATCTTAAACAAAGCCTCTCTCTGGAAGAGCTTGCCTATCTCCTGTGGTGCACTCAAGGGTTGCGGGGAGAAATAAACCATGGTCATGCCCATCGAAATGTTCCATCTGCCGGGTGCCGCCACTGCCTTGAAACTTATCTTGCAATCCTTAATGTTGATGGAGTTGACTCAGGTATGTACAGGTATCTGCCCCTTTCCCACCAGCTTGTATTTGAGTTTTCAGATGATATGTTATCTGAAAAAATGGTTATTGCCTCTCTGGGTCAGCCTTATCCAGGCAAATCCGCAGTAACATTTATATGGACAGCCATACCATATAGAATGGAATGGCGCTATGATCTTGCAGCTCACAAGGTAATTGCCCTGGATGCAGGACATGTATGCCAGAATCTTTATCTTGCATGTGAGACTATAAATGCCGGTACATGTGCAATTGCAGCCTATGACCAGGAAGAGCTTGATGAACTGCTCGGCCTTGATGGTGAAGAAGAGTTTGCCATCTATATCGCTTCAGTGGGAAAAGTTAAGACAACTCGCTGATTTGTAAGGATGGAAACCTGGACGTGTCAGTGTGGGGATAAAATTTTGCTCCGGAAAACATATTCATAAATTCCTGGTTAACATTAAGCTCAATATAAGTAATGGATTTTCTGATTTTCATTACTCTTTCAAAGGCATCTGGTACTTTCAACAAAACTTTTGCACCTCCAAGGGAGCTGTTTCCGAAAACTTCAAATGTCTCTACAGAAATATCAGGAAGCATGCCAATGGATATTGCAGATACGGGGTTGATAAATGAGCCAAATGTTCCTGCAACATAAAATGTTTCCAAATCTTTAAAATTCAATCCTGCAGTATTACATACAATTACTTCCAGTATAGTATACATGGCAGCTTTTGAGCTTGTTAAGGAATTTAAGTCCACCTGACTTAAGCATATGGGCTGGCCAGTACCTGAATCATTTTCATCCACAAGGATAAAATCCATGATGCCATCTTTTTCCATCAACTCTTTTTTACAATTCTGCTTTGAAAATTTTCCTCGTATATCAATGCGTTTTGACAAGAACAGGCCTGCCGCCAGATCAATCATCCCTGATCCGCATATACCAACTGGTTTTTTCCCATCAATGGTGTGAATTTTCAAATCATTGGTATCAGGATCAACCCATACTTTATCAATTACACCTGGCTTGGCTGTCATTCCCATTTTACTGACTCCTCCCTCAAGAGCCGGTCCTGCAGCACCTGCACAGGCGATAAGATACTCTTTGCTGCCCACAACAATTTCTGCATTGGTACCCACATCCACCATAAGAGATGGATTTTCTTTTTGGTCAAGGTTGGAAAAAAGAATACCTGATATAAGATCACCTCCAAAATATGATCCTATATTTGGGAATAAAAATGCCACACCATTTTGATTAATATCAAGGTTAAGGCTTTTTGCCGGCAGTGTATCAGGGATATTCACACATGGGATATAGGGTTCTTTGATAATCTCAAAGGATTCAATTCCGAAAAACAGATGGGTCATGGCAGTATTGCCGGCACCGACAACAAGATAGATATCCTCTTTTTTATACCCATGTTCTCTGCACAGTTTTGACATGTTAAAATTGACAGAATTAATTATAAGGTGGTTGAGTTCAGCAAGACCACCCTCCTGATTGGAATAGTGAATTCTTGTCAAAATATCCGGGCCTATAACTGCCTGGGGATTATCAAACCCTGTTTCGCTGATCTCTTGTCCTGTTTCAAGATTAATCAGTGATATAACAACTCTTGTGCTGCCAATATCAATGGCTGCCCCGAGTGCAGGTCTGTCTGATGCAGGATCAAGCAGATCCAACAATATCCAGGAGCATTGATCTTTGAAAAGAACTGCTCTGGCTTTAAAATCCCATGATCTCAAATTTGAAGGTAGTTTTTTTAAAACATGCAGAGGAATAGAAATGTTATCACTACATAACTCTTTTTTAAGACTTTGTTCCAATCTCTGGGCATCTGCAGTATTATCTTTCAGAGAAGGTCTGACAATGGAAATTGTACGGACAAATCCCTTTGTCAACATCATTTACGCAGCCTTTCCAGACGCTCTTTTACCTTTGGAAAATAATTCATCTCTGTATGGGGTAAAAAGAGTGATCCCATATAATGATCCATGTAAGAGTGAGTTGAAGCCAGCTCAAAGTTGGTCATCATATTAACAACCTTAGCCACATCACGGCGCAGTGCATTGGTTAAAGAGTTTATCTTGCATCCAAGAAGAGATCCGTTCCCAAGATAGGTGACTTTTTCAGGGTCAATCTCAGGCAGCAGACCAATAGTAATTGCGCTTTCAAGATCAACATAACTGCCGAATCCACCGGCAAGTATGATTCTTTCAATATCAGTAATTTTAAGTCCTATCTCTTCAAGCAAGGTTAATGCAGCACTGTACATGGCACCTTTTGCCCTGATCAGATTATCAATATCCGGTTCTGTAATGGCAATATCCCTGTCTATCCCATTATCTTTTTCATATACAAGTACATATTCCCAAATCTCATCGGTCTGGCGAATTCTTGGTGTCTCAAGGGATCTATCAAACTTGCCGCGAGAATCAATAACACCTGTTTCAAGAAGCTTTGCCACTAAGGTAATCAAACCTGATCCGCAGATACCTTTTGCCTTTTTATTCCCAACAGTTATGATCATAGGCTCCAGGGTTTCAGGATTGATGGCAAAATCTTCAATTGCACCTTTTGCAGCTCTCATGCCAAACTTTACTCCACCACCTTCAAAGGCAGGACCCGCAGAAGCAGCTGTACAGACCATCCAGTCTTTATGGCCCACAACAATTTCAGCATTGGTCCCAATATCCATATAGAGTGTAAGTTCTTTACTTCTGTATAAACCAGAAGCCATGACACCGGCAATAATATCTCCTCCAACATAAGAGGAAACTCCTGGATACATCAATGCAATGGTATGATCGGCAAGAGCTATCCCGATCTCTGACGCAGGAAATGGTGGATAAACGATACAGGCAGGCACATACGGGTCTCTTCTTATATATTTTGGATCAATCTTAAGCAGCAGCTGGGTCATGGTGGAGTTACCGGCAAGGGTAATGGTTGTCACTTCATCTCTTCCAATTTTTGCTTTTTTAATGATCTTTGCAAGGATTTTATTTATGGTTTCAAGAATTCTCTGCTGTAAAATTTCAAGTCCATCTCCTTTTTCAGCAAAAATAATCCGTGAAATAACATCTTCTCCATAGCTGATCTGGCTGTTAAACTCACCATGTTCTGCAAGAACATCTCCAGTATGCAGATCAAGGACCTGGCCAAAAACAGTGGTTGTTCCAATATCAACGGCAATGGCAAAATTTCTGTCACTGGTATCAAATGGTTCAAGATTTACTATTTCATTTTTACCATCTTTTCTTACCGGTCTTACAATGGTTGCTGTAACTTTAAAGTCACCCTTTCTAATGATATCAGGTACTTTTCTAATCAGATTCAATTGCATGGACAAACGGTGTTCATCATGTTTAAAACGAAGATGGTTCATAATTCTTGCCACATCTGCCTGATTATCATCTGTGCTTGCCGGATCAAGTTCAAGATATATCTGTTCCACAGGCGGAATAAATAAACCATCCTCTCTTAATTCGTCAATATTTGAATACATGACCTCTGCAGTATGCCTCGCTCCTGCCTGTAAATTCAATCTGCTGGTATCAATTTCTGATTCAACAGGAATTCTTACCACAAGATCAGAAGTTACATCGGAAAGACAAGCCAACCTGTAACCTTTTTCCTTGTCTTCTTTACTGAGCTGCTCTGAAACACCACCTTCAACACTGCCCTCTTCCAGTAAAACTCTGCATTTTCCACATACCCCCCCACCTCCGCAGGATGCATTAATATGTACTCCAGCTTCCATTGCTGCCCTTATAAGGCTCTCATTCTCTTTAACATCAACTTTCACATCATAGGGTAAAAATTTAACTGAATATGTCATTATTGCATCCTTATATATTGAAAGATTAAAATCATCTCTATTTATCAAAATCCACATGCAAATAAAAGCATAAACTTTTTCTGACTGCCTTGTTCCCTAAAGGGCAGAAATCGGCAGATCTGATTTTTGCTCATTGGTTTGTAAGGTAACCAACTATTAAAGCGTTTATCCAGCATAGTTGTTCTCTAATATGAACTTGTTTGGCAAGTTTTTCTATTTTCAAATATTGTGGATAAGGTGGTTTTTCTTGACATGAAAAAAATATCTGTATTATGATAAGGTTTTTAATATTTTAAAGTAAAGGGAAAATTATGGATAAAAAAGTTACAGTAATCGGAGCAGGAAATGTAGGGGCAACTGCTGCCCAGAGGCTGGCTGAAAAACAGCTGTGTGATGTTGTACTGGTTGATATTGCTCAAGGTTTGCCCCAGGGTAAAGCCCTGGATCTTTCAGAAGCTGCACCCATTGAAAAACATGATGCAAAAATCGAAGGCGCAAATGAGTATGAATCGTCAAAAGACTCTGATATAGTTATTATTACCGCCGGGATCCCGAGAAAACCTGGCATGAGCCGGGATGATCTGATCAGCACCAACATGAAAATCATGAAAGATGTTACTGCACAGGTCGCCAAACACTCTCCCAATGCCATAATTATTATTGTCAGCAACCCCTTGGATGCCATGTGCCATGTTGCTTTTGACGCCAGCGGGTTTCCAAAAAACCGTGTTATCGGTATGGCCGGAGTTCTTGACTCTGCCAGATTCAGAACCTTTATCGCAAGAGAACTTGATGTCTCGGTAGAAAATACCCATGCTTTCGTACTGGGAGGACATGGAGACACAATGGTGCCGCTTCCACGCTATTCAACCGTGGCTGGCATTCCGTTAACCGAACTGCTGCCTGCAGATAAAATTGAGGAACTGGTACAACGCACCAGAGACGGAGGTGCGGAGATAGTCGGTCTGCTAAAAACCGGCAGCGCATTTTATGCTCCAGCCTCCGCAGCCGTGGAAATGGCTGAAGCGATTTTAAAGGACACAAAAAAGATACTTCCATGCGCAGCTTTGCTCAAGGGTGAATATGGAATCAATAATCTTTTTATTGGTGTACCGGTTAAACTCGGCGCCAATGGTATAGAAGATATCATCCAGATAAAACTGACTGAAAAAGAGCAGCAGGCTCTGAATAAATCTGCTGATGCGGTGCAGGAACTGGTAGATACATTAAAAAAATTAGCAGAATAAAACAGTTCCAATTTAAATAATAAGAGACCCTTCAACAAGTATTAAAACAGGTTGAAGGGTCTTTTTTTAAAAGGAATAAAATGGAAAACATCTGGAAACAAAAATTTACAATTAAGGATTTAAATAATTTTGCTAAAAATTCAATTGTAGGATACCTCGGTATTGTTTTTACTGAAAAAGGCAGTGATTTTTTAAAAGGAACCATGCCTGTTGATAAAAAAACCATACAACCCCATGGCATACTCCATGGAGGGGCCTCTGTTGTTTTGGCGGAAACCCTTGGAAGTGCAGCTTCATCCATGGCTGTTGACAATCAGCATTTTACAGTTGGAATGGAAGTAAATGCAAACCATCTTAAAAGTGTCACAAAAGGCATTGTAACTGGAACAGCCAAACCAGTCCATCTTGGAAATACCACCCAAGTGTGGGATATAATAATTAAAAACGAAAAAGATCAATTAATTTGCATTTCAAGACTAACAATGGCAGTCTTGAAAACTAAAAAATAATCAAGAGGAATTATGTTATCAAAAGCGTTTATACCATATAAAGGATATTACTCCACCCCTTTTATCAGGTGGCAGGGCAGTCTCGCAAATGAGAATTCAATCTCATTTGGAGCTCAAACCTCAAGAAGATGGCTGGAAACAAAAGATTTTGATCCAAAAATATTTGATTATCTGATGCTGGGGGTTACTATTGGACAACCCGCTCTATTTTATGGAGGCCCCTGGGCATCAGCCCTTATAGGTTCCACAGAAACAGCCGGTTTGCTTATAAGCCAGGCCTGTTCAACTTCAACAACAGGGATATTCCAGTCTGCCATGGGTGTAGAAAACGGGGCATATGAGACAGTATTTAATCTTTATACTGATCGCTGTTCCAATGGACCCCATACCATATGGCCAAACCCCAAAGGCCCAGGCGGTCAGGTTATTTCAGAAAATTGGGTCATGGATCATTTTGGAAAGGATCCATGGGCTGGTGGTGCTATGATACAGTCGGCAGAGAATGTTATAAAAATGGCAGGTATTACAAGGGAAGAGTGTGATGCCAATGCCTTAAGGCGGTCTGAACAGTATCAGGACTCCCTGGCCAATGACAGAGAATTCCAAAAACGATATATGTTCCCCATTGAAATACAGGTATCAAAGAAAAAAACCATCCAGATTGATTCTGATGAAGGTATCATGTCAACCACAGCCGAAGGCCTGAAAGGGCTCAGGCCTGTTCTGCCGGAAGGCAAACTTACATTTGGCTCACAGACCCATCCGGCTGATGGCCATTGTGCACTAATTGTTACCAGTCAGGAAAACGCAAAAGAATTGAGCGATGATTCAGATATTGAAATCCAGGTTATATCATTTGGTCATGCAAGGGTTAAAAAGGCACACATGCCAATGGCACCGGTACCAGCCGCACATATGGCTTTAAAAAAGGCCGGGCTCACAGTTGATGATGTTAAAGTCATTAAAACCCATAACCCGTTTGCTGCCAATGATATTTATATGGCAAAACAGATGAACCTTGATATCAATACCTTTAATAATTATGGCAGTTCATTGATATTTGGGCATCCCCAGACTCCCACAGCCGGGCGATCTATTATTGAAGGGATTGAGGAGGCTGCCATATTAGGTGGTGGATATGTTCTTTTTACAGGTTGTGCTGCAGGTGATACTTCAGCAGCACTTATCCTGAAAGTAGGATAATACGTACAAGGGCATAATCCACTGACATTTAAAAAAACAAAAAAGGGTATTGCACTTGTGCACAATACCCTTTTTTTGATGTATTACTTTATTTCTTACTTAAAGATCATTAATTGCTTCTGCAAGTTCAGGAATAAAATCAAGGATATCTTCCACAATTCCAACATCTGCCACCTGAAAAATAGGAGCCTTGGGATTCTTGTTTACAGCAACAATAAAAGGCTTACCTTTCACACCGCCCATGTGCTGGAAAGAGCCTGAGATACCCATGGCCATATAGACTTTTGGTTTAACTGTCAGGCCGGATGTTCCAACCTGTCTTGATTTTTCAAGCCACTTTGCATCAACAATTGGTCTTGAACATGAAACAACTGCCTTCATTGCCTCGGCGAGTTCCTGGGCGATTTCAATATTATCTTCATCTTCAATACCGCGTCCAATGGATACCAGTACATCTGATTTGGTAATATCAACATCACCTACTTCTGCTTCAACAATTTCAAGGAATTTTCTTTTTGCAGACAAATCACCTGCATCTGAGGATTTGTCTTCAATGGATCCTCCCGCAGATGCTCCTTCAACAGGTGCAAAAGATCCAGGTCTGACAGTAATGACAGCGCCTGAAGATATATCAATGTTTACATGAATATTTACCGCTCCGCCAAGCTCCTGACGAATAGCTTTTAAATTTGTACCGTCAACACCTTCGAAATCAACTATATCAGCAGCATAAGCTGACTCCATTTTAACAGATAAACCAGGTGCAAGATCCATGCTGAAAGTATCATGGGCAGCAAGAAAAATTGCATCTGCAGGAATAATATTGATAAGAGCTTTTCTTACAATTTCTGCATTGGGATATGCAAGGTCTGCATTATCAATTTTAATTACCTGTGAATATGTGGAAGTCATGCTTTCAGCGACTTTATCAAGATCAGCTCCAGAACCTGTTACAACAGCAGTGACAGATGCTCCTGCATCAATCTTTTTGGCAGCAGAAGGAAACTCCAGTGCTGCATCTGTTGTAACCCCATTAGTATGTGGAATATATGCATAAATCTGTGTCATGATTTAAAGCCCTCCTTTTGCTTTAAGCTTTTCAATCAGCTGTTCAATGATCTCACCTGTGGAGCCCTCAAGCATCTCTGCTCCCTCTCCCATATCCGGCACAAAATAATCTACTCTTTTTGTTTTAGCTCCGCTTTCACCAACACTGCCGGCATCAATACCAAGATCTCCAGCACTTTTTACTGGAATTTCAACTTTGGCAACCTTTCTGATACCGCGGATTCCCACATAACGGGGTTCATTGATACCTGTCTGAATTGAAAGGACACAAGGAAGATCAATCTCATTCATCTCCTGATTTCCACCCTCAATTTCTCTTCCCACTGTAATTTTGCCTTCACCCGGTTCAATTTTATTTACAAGGGATGCAAATGGCATATCCAGCATTGCAGCCAGTATACCACCAACCTGTGCTGCGCCCTCATCAGCCTGGGCACCGGTCATAATCAGATCATAACTGCCTTTTTCAACCTCTGCTTTAAGAATTGTAGCAATACCACTGCCATCAGATCCTTCAAAAGCATCGTCGGACAGCAGAATACCATCATTGGCACCCATGGCCATTTCACGCCTTAATACCTCTTCTGATTCATCATCACCAACAGTAATAACTGTTACATTTCCACCCAGTTTATCAACAATCTGAATTGCCTCTTCAACTGCATAGTTATCCCATTCATTAACTGAATAAACCAGATCATCTCGATCAAGATCATTGCCCGCACTGTTGAGCTCAAACTCATTCTCAGCAGTATCTGGTACTCTCTTGACACATACCAAAATTTCCATTATTGCCTCCTTTGTTTTAATTTTTAGTTTGTAATTATTAATTTTGAATTAAAGGTACCACTCATCATATAAAAATATAAATTCCAAAACCTAAGAATAACCTAAAGATCAGAAACTTAAAAAATCAACATTCAAAATTCTTTTATAACAGGTGCTGCTCTATTAGTTCTGTAAAATCAAGAGCTTCAATTTCTCCCTCTTTTCCAGCAACTTTAATTGCATCCTGAATATTTACCAGGCAGAAAGGACAGGCTGTTACAATAACAGTTGCTCCTATCTCGGCAGCCATATTAACCCTTAAAACCCCCATTCTTGTCTCTTCTTCCGGTTCATAAAAAAGCATCAATCCACCGCCGCCGCAGCAAAAGGATCTATCACGACTCTTTTCAAGTTCTACTCTGGTTAACCCGTCAATGGCATCAAGTGCCTCTCTTGGATCTTCATAAATATCATTATGACGTCCAAGATAGCATGGATCATGATACACATAGACCTTATCAGGGTCGAGACAGGGCTTAAGATCAAGTTCGCCTTTAGCAATTTTTTGAGCAACCACCTGGGTGATATGTTTAACAGGCGGAAGAGTGTCATAATCATTTTTCAATGCATTGTACGCATGCGGGTCAGCAGTTACAATCTGTGTCACACCAGTATCAAGGATAGCTTCTGTGTTCTGTTCTTTTAATTCCTGATACAGCATCTCCTCACCAAACCGGACAACCTCATTTCCACTATCCTTCTCTTTTTTACCAAGAATTCCAAAATCAACTCCTGCTTTTTCAAGAATAATTGATGTACGTCTTGCAATATCCTGAATATTATCATCATAGGATGTAATGCTGTCCACAAAAAACAAGGTATCTGCTTTACTCTTTTTGTCAGACAGATCTTTAATTTCATGATTTTCTTTAAATTCTTTATCCTTGGCCCAGTCTGCTCTCTTTTTTTCCATTTTCCCGTAAGGGTTGCCTCTTTTTTCAAGAGCTTTTAATGGTTTTTGCAAAGATTGGGGTACCATCCCTTCATCAACCATACCACGACGTAAATCGACCATTTTATCAATATATTCAATTCCAAGAGGACACTCCTGCTCACAGGCGCCGCAGGTAGTACAAGACCAGATCTCATCTTCTGTATAAATATCTTCCACCAGTAAATTGCTTTTATAAATTTCTCCTGTAAGCGGATAATTTTTAAACATTAAATCCCTTGCTTTAATGGTGATAAACCGTGGAGACAGTGGACGACCCACTGCATTGGCCGGACAGTGATCTGAACATCTGCCGCAGTCTGCACATGAGTAAAAGTCCAACATGTGTTTCCAGGTAAAATCCTCAAGTTTTTTAACGCCAAAGGACTCAAGGTCATCTAACTGCTCATCTGTAACTCCATGCATAACAGGTTTGATATTCCCTTTTTTAACCCGCATGAAAAACACATTGAAAATTGAAGTGATAACATGAAAATGTTTCCCAAGGGGTAAAAAACATAGAAAAAAGAAGAAGGTAAGATCATGTACAAAATATGCAAAGATATGAAGTCCCTGGAGAACACTTTGTGAAGCTGATGAAAGGATTGCCCTGAATATCCAGACAAGTGACAGGGGAGCCAGAAAATGGGCATGGCCTGTATGCTGGAATTCACTGACAACCTGTGATGCTTCAAAAAGGCTTTCGGAAATCATCAGAACTGAAATTATACCGAGCACAAAAACAGCTTCTGCTGTATGGTCGTGGCCATATTTTTCAGGGACTGCATATCGTTCAGGCTTTAAAATCCCTCTTCTGACAGCAGCAATAATACAGGCAACAAGTACAACAGTTGCAGCATAATCTTTGAAAAAATTATAGATGCTGCCAAGAGAACCTCCAAATCCAGGTAGGACAAATCCATCGGAAAATCCTACAATCACAAGGGAGGTAGAACGTATGGACAAAACAAGAAATCCAAAGAAAATACAAATATGCAGAACACCTGCCAGCATATATCTGGGGTGCCTGATCTGCGCCAGACAGACAATAATAAGATTTTTAAGACGCTGGCCAATGTGATCAAACCTGTTGTCAGGATTTGCCCTTATAAGAGGGGCAAAACGTCTTGCCATTATATATGCAAACAAACCTACCCCGATAACAGGTATAATGAATGAAAATATCATTGAGGGAAATATCCCGAAAAATTTAAAACTTGCTGGACCAACTATTGAAGTCATACTTCCTTGCCTCCCAAATATTTTTACCTTAAAAACAAAAACATCAAAATCTAATAAACATAGAGGAAATCGTCAAGCAAAAAGCCATATTTAACTAATATATACCATTCATCTGATGTATGACATTTAGTGTCCGACCGAAAACCGCTAATTTGCCCAAATACCGCGTTGGTGAAAAATTTTAATCCTCAAAATACTACTTGTATGTCTGTGGTTAAAATTTTTTACCGCCTTGTATTTGAACAAATTATCAGGTTTCCGTTCAGGCACTATTTAATGGCCTTGAACACCTGCAAGATAGAGTTCCACCAGAGGATCGGCCATGGAGACCAGATCATACCTGCCACCGGCATGCTTCCTTCAATCTGCCCCTGTTCAATGATATCAGACAATAGATCCAGATACATTTTGGATATATCTTTTATCTGGGATTCAATGTCCCTTAGATATCTCACTTCTGACTGAAAGATAATTGCCATATTTTTATCGTTCTGGAATTCTGCAAGGTGACACCTGATTAGATACCGCAATTTTTCTTCTGCGGTTTTACCTTTTTTCACAGCAGAATGCATTTTATTAAACACTACATCTGTTTTAAAATTTACAAACTGATAAAGAATATCTTCTTTATTTTTAAAATAGAGATACAATGTCCCGTCGGCAACACCGGCCTGTGCTGCTATCTGTGATATAGTGGCTTTATGAAACCCGTATTCTGCAAATACTGATCCTGCACTCTGCAAAATTTTATTATATTTTTCTGATTTGTTTTTTTGCAAACCTGATCTGATTTTTGGCAAGTTTATTCCACCTTCTTCTGTTAATAATGAATAATAATTCATTATTTAACTAAAGAATTTTGCAAATGTCAAGTTGTTAATAATAATTATAATTTAATCCTTTAAATTAATTTAACATTATTTTTCAGATAGTTATATATAAACACTATAAATTATAGCAATATATACATTATTTTATCCAAAACAAATCACCATGAATGACAACTCATTATTGAATAATTCTTGATTTTAAATAATTTTCATGAAAAAATGGACCTGTTTGTTAAATATTAAACAATTCAGAGAGGGTTCTATGGCAAAACCATTTAAATACTCTTCAGACTTTAAAAATGCAATTGACATTGGCAGGCCTCCTACAATAAAAAAACTTTTCCCCAACTCAAAAGCACTTCTTGTCAGTGGGAAATATATAGACCAGGCCATGCTGCTTAAAGGCAGGTGCATGACCATAGCCGCCAACGGCCGCAACTCTTTTGTCATCCGAGGTGCTCTTGCAGCTGCGCAACGTGCAAATGCAGCCATTATTATCGAAATTGCCAGATCAGAAGGAGGCATAAATGCATACTGCGCAGTAAGCCTGTGGAATATTGCAAGGCAGACAGATGCCTTTATGAACGAACTTGGCATTACCATTCCTGTTGCAATTCATGCAGACCATTTTGGTATTAAAAAACCTGAAGATATTGAACCTGCAAAACCGGAAATCAGGTCTCTGTTTGATGCTGGTATTACATCCATTGCCATCGATGCTTCTCATATGCAGGATGACCAGAATCTTTTGGCAAATTTAGAATTATACAATTATATTCCTGGCTGGGCAGGTCTTGAAACAGAAGTTGGTGAAATAAAAGGCAAACTTGGGCTGTCAACGGACCAAGAAGCTCTCTTTCTTATCCAGGGACTTAACGCCCATAACATTTTTCCCAATTGGATCGCTCTGAACAATGGTACAACCCATGGAATTGAAGCAAGTGACAGTGGAATCAATGTTGAACTGACTGCTCAAATCCATGAGGCTCTCGGAAAATACAATATTTCAGGTGCCCAGCATGGTACCTCTGGCAATAGCTCTCAACGGCTTCGTGAAATAGCATCAAAAACCAGAACGACCAAAGCAAATGTGGCAACTGCTCTGCAGATGATTTCCTGGGGTTTTAAAGTCAATGATTATGGTAATGCAATCCTTGAAAACGGTGATTTTATAAAACAGAAAGGAAGAGGAGTTACACAAGATACATACGAAGAGATGCAGCTTTTTGCAAAAAATAATAATCTAAAAGGTGGTGATTTTAAAAAATTGAATCTTCCATTTGAAAGCAGATGTCTGGCACAGCCCCAAAAAATCCGTGACAGAATGGCAAAAGATGTTGAAGATTTTGTATTCAACCTTTTAACAAATGTATTTAATACCACAGATACTGCATCCATAGTAATTGATGAAATTTTAAAAAACAGATCCCATGACCCTGGTTTAAAGGCGCAAAAGATTGAAGATAAAAATGAGTGGACAAAGGAAAAAATAATTGAAAAAGCTTTAACGATCACCAGTGATAAGGGGCCTGATGGAGATTTTGATGATTAAAAAAAAAGCTAACGTTTTAATTTTCTCAAACTGATAAACAAGTTTTAGGAGAAAATTATATGCAGATACCATCATATCAAATACAAAATGTCCTGAAAGTTTATTCACGGCAGCTGAGTCAAGGCAAAATACCGGGCAGGAATAATATTGCCAATGCAAATAAAATTTCAGCTGACAGTGTAACTATCTCCCCTGAAGGCAAACGACAGGCAATTATTGATAAAGTTGCTTCAAATATCGTGGACAGGATTATAAAAGAAGGTCCCAAAGAAAAAACTCAAGAGAAGACCACCAGCCAGATTGAAAAAGAACCCGGTAGAAATATCAATTTTACTAAAGAAAAAAATCAGTTCACATATACTAAAATTGATGAAAACAATCAAAAAATAATCCATACCTTGTCTGTTGAAGACTCAAAATTTATTATCCAGAGGATGGCTGAGCTTGCCAGAAAAATTGCTGATAGCAATATAGAGTTACATGGAGGCCCAAACCCATAAAAATATCAACTATCTTCTCTTTTATTTAAAAGTAAAACTTACCTGACTGGGTTATCCATTATAAGATTGTTTTGCCCGGCTCCAGAACAAATCTTTTTTACTCCTGGACAGATCTGCAAGTTTAACATCTTTTTGCTTTAATTCCTTTTCCATCACTCTGAATCTACCCTCAAATTTGGCAGTAGAAAGGGCAAGAGCTGTTTCCGGATGAAACTGTGCAGATCTTGCAACATTGACAAGTGTAAACAAGATGTCTCCAAATTCCATGGATGCATCATCCTGATTTCCCGATTCCAGAGCTGACTCAAATTCTCTGATTTCATCTTTGACACTGTCCAGTATCTCATGGATATTATCCCAGTCAAACCCTTCTTTTACAGCACTTTTTGATACTTTTAACGCACGCATCAATGACGGCATTCCTTTGGGAACACTGTCAAGTGCAGATACTCTTTTTTGACTGTTATTCTTTTTTTCCTCAGTTTTAATTGTATCCCACTGCCTGTCCAACTCTTCTTTTGTTGATACTGAAGCATCTCCATAGACATGAGGATGGCGGTTAATCATTTTTTTGGCAACCTCTCCCACAACATTGGAAAAAGTAAAGTCGCCCTTCTCTTGAAAAATCTCCATAATAAAAACAAGCTGGAACAAAACATCTCCCAACTCTTCACAGATGTTTTGTAAATCCTGTTTTACAATTGCTTCTTCAAGCTCATAGACTTCTTCAGCAAGGCATGTCCACATTGTTTCAGGGGTTTGCTTCTTATCCCAGGCGCATCCGTTTTCACTTCTCAGGGTTTGGATAATATTAAAGAGCCTGTCTATAGTTTCCAAGTTTTCATCTTTTCCATTTTTTTTAAAAAATCTTTTCTGGTATCTTTGGAAACAACAATAGTCATGGCTTCGGACACCTTTGCAACATAGGGAGAAAGTTTTGAAGTAGTTAGAAAATCGGGATTTTTCGGAAAAAAACTTGTAATCATTATAAATATGACTGCCACAATCAGCACTCCTTTGGCCGCGCCAAATATAAGGCCAAAAGTTCTATCCACCCATCCGAGAAAAACAAGATTTAAAAGTTTGCGAATCATCAAAGAGACAAAACCGATAACAATTAAAACAGCACAAAATATGAGAAAAAATGCAAGAATGTTTCTGATAACAGAATTTTCAATCCATTTTTCCCCATAGACGGTTATCATGGGATAATAGGTATATGCCCCGTAAAATGCAGCAACAACACCTATAATTCCTGAAATTTCTCCTATGAACCCTTTAAATGCCCCACGTATCAGGCAAAGTGAAATAATAACAATTACCATTATATCAAAAGCATTCATAATTTTTAAAGGTCTCCATTTTTATTTTTATTAAAGCGCTTTTTCAATAACAATATAGAGGTTTTTTAGTCAAGATTTTTATTGACCTTTAAACAAATAAATTGCACCCTGTAAACCATGAAGAGTATCAAACTTCAAAATATTGCACTTGCCCAGGAACTTTATGGACAGCATAACAATAACTTAGATAAGATATGTGATGCCTTTAAAGTAAATATCAATACACGTGGCAACACACTATTGGTTGATGGTAACCCGGCAGAAGTCTTACTTGCTGAAACCTTGATCAAGGAGCTATATCATCTTCTCGAAAACAATTTTTCCCTTGAAGAAGCTGATATTGATGCAGCAATAAATACAATTAAAGCAAATAATGGCACTCGTTTAAAAGATATCTTTCTAACTTCAGTATTCAAAACAGTCAAGAAGAAAACAATTACGCCACGCAATCCTTCCCAGCAAAATTATGTTAAAGCAATACTTAAGAATGATATCATAATTTCCATAGGCCCTGCTGGAACCGGGAAAACTTATCTTGCCATGGCAATGGCAATGGCTGCTTTTTCAAAAGGTGAAGTGAAAAGAATCATATTGACAAGACCTGCTGTTGAAGCAGGTGAAGCTCTGGGTTTTTTACCGGGAGACCTTTCCGATAAGATCACTCCTTATCTTCGCCCTTTATATGATGCCCTTTTTGACATGATGGACTTTGAAAAAGCAAGAGTACTCATTGAACAGGAAACCATTGAAATTGCCCCTCTTGCTTTTATGCGCGGCAGAACACTGAATAATGCTTTTATTATTCTGGATGAAGCGCAGAACACAACTTCAGAACAGATGAAAATGTTTTTAACCCGAATAGGATATGGATCAAAAGCAATTGTAACCGGAGATATTACCCAGATAGATCTGCCGGCAGGAAAAAAATCAGGCTTGATTGAAGCACAAAAAATCTTAATCAATATAAAAGGTATTGAATTTATATATTTTTCAAAACATGATGTTGTCCGGCATAAACTTGTATCAAATATTATAGACGCATATGAAAAAAAACAAAAACAATAATCTCCAGCAGACAAAAGAGTTCTTATTGACATCACCTTCAGTGTTGTGGATTATATTAATTCTTATCACTGTTGCCTTTACAATCACCAATTATCCCAGGCAGCTTAAAACATCCTACTCTTATTATATTGGTGATATAGCAAATAAGGATATCAAAGCGCCGAGAAACTTTTTAGTTGAAGACAAAAAGGCCACAAAACTTAAAAAAAATGAGGTCAAAGATTCTGTTAAAAGTGTATATGATTTTGATGCCAACCTTTTAGAAACTATCACATCCAATATTAATGCAGCAATGAAAATTCCAGGACAACTGTTTTTGCAGGCTGAAAAACATGATCAGGAACCAGACCCGACATTTGCCATTATATTGGACACCAAACCGGAATTTGAGGAAAAACTTGGAATTAATATCAGCAAGGGAGCTTACTCTATTTTCTACAAGCATCGATTCTCTCTTGATATTACCATAAAAATTAAAACCATACTTACCAAAATTCTTACAAATGGTATTGTGGCAAACAAAGAAATGCTCCTGAACGAAGCCCACAAGGGAATCATTCTGAAAACCATAGGCTCCAAAGAAGAGAGAACTGTCAATAATCTAAAAGTTTTTTACAGCACAGACCAGGCTGACGCAATGGTGCGTATTGAAGGCCAGCCCATCTTAAAGGGTATCGACTACGATCTTTCCAACCTGATTGTAGACCTGTGTCAAAGGCTGCTCCAGCCCAATATTACTCTAAACAAAAATGAGACAAAAAAAAGAATACTGGAAGCTGAATCAGAGATAAAGCCTATTTTATATAAAATTAAAGCCGGGGAGATGATTTTAAGAGAAGGAGAACGTGTAGATAAAGTTCACCTGATTAAACTGCTCGCCCTTCAATCACAAGTCAAAGAAAAAAATGTACGGATTTACAGCATTGGGATTGCTTTAATCACCCTTTTTTCTATACTTGTAGTTTATCTTCTCTTTTTAAAAAATCACAAAAAACTGCAAAAAGATCATAACAAACATATGCTTTTTCTATCATCAGGGCTTGCTCTCTATATTGCTTTTGCTAAATTTTCAACCTATTTTGCGCAATCTGCAGGCTCAGGTATTGCCGGGGATATATCATCAATATCCTTTTTCATGATTATACCTATTCCGGCAGCAGCAATGATTACATGTCTGTTCCTGGGGTTTGATATTGCTCTGTTTTTTACACTCATTCTCTCGTTATTAACAAGCCTTGCATTTTCCGGCAGTTTTAAGGTCTTTATTTTTTTCTTTTTATCAAGCATTACAGCAGCTTTCTGGGTCAAAGAGAACCAGGAACGGAAAAACTTTATTATAGCTGGTTTTAAACTTGCAGCATTCAATGTTGTTCTTGCTGTTTCGCTTGGATTTTATTCATTAACTCAGCCAGATATTATTATCCTTACAAAAGAGATGGCTCTGGCCTTTTGCGGCGGTCTTTTTGCAGCAATAATAACCATTGGTTTTGCACCTTTGATTGAAATTGTTTTTAACTATACTTCTGACTATAAACTCCTGGAATTTTCAAATCTTGATCAGCCCCTGATAAAGAGGCTTATGCTTGAAGCCCCTGGCACATATAACCACAGCGTTATAGTGGCAACCCTTTCAGAAGCAGCTGCATCATCAATAGATGCAAGCGGCCTTAAAGCAAAGGTTATGAGCTATTATCATGATATTGGGAAACTGGATCAAAAATTATATTTTATTGAAAACCAGGCAGATGGAAAAAACAGACATGATAAGCTGTCGCCTTCCATGTCCGCACTTATTTTAATCACACATGTAAAAAAAGGTGTTGAGCTTGCAAAACAAAACAGACTAGGCAATGAAATCATTGAAGGAATAACACAACATCACGGAACCTCCCTGATTAAGTATTTTTATCAAAAAAGTTTAAAAAGCGGTAATACTTCAGTAAAGGAAGAAAATTTCAGATATCCAGGACCCAAACCCCAAACCAGGGAAACCGGTATTGTCATGCTTGCAGATGTTGTTGAGGCAGCAGTCAGGGCGTTGGAACGTCCCACTCCTTCAAGAATACAGGGACGGGTAAAAGAGTTGATTAATGATATTTTTGCAGACGGGCAATTGGAAGAGTGTGAACTGACTTTAAAAGATCTTCACCAGATTGCCAAAAGTTTTAATAATATTTTAACCAGTATTTATCACAGCCGTATAGAATATCCAGCTCAATTCTCTGGAAAAAATCAGGATAAAAACAAGGAAAAGAAAAAAGAGAAAAATGGAACATATGGAGATACTGATAGACAATCAGCAAAAAAAGAGAATTCCAACGGGCATAATCAGGCAAAAGACAAAACAGATCTTAAGCGCCTTGGGTTGTGATGCCCATGAAGTCTCTGTGGTGATTACGGATAATGATCAGATTCAACAGCTCAACAAGAAATATAGAAAAGTTGACAAACCCACTAATGTTCTAGCTTTTCCCATGCAGGAAGGCCAATTTGGCAATATTACACCAGGGCTTCTCGGAGATATTGTAATTTCCTGTGAAACAGCACAAGAAGAGGCAACGAGTGCCAATATCAGCCTTTCAGAAAGGATCTCACAGCTTTTAATTCACGGAACCCTGCATTTAATTGGGTTTGATCATGAAGCAAGTGAGAGTGATGCCGGAAAGATGGAAGAGAAAAGCCTTGAGCTTTTAAGACAAATTGAAGATAATCAAAATTTGAATATATTCTAAATTTTAACAAAATCTCGACGGGCTGTTACATAATGCAAATTTTTTCAAGTTCAAGGCGGAAAATAAATTTAACCACAGGCATACATAGAGTATTCCGAGGATTAAATTTATTTTCCAACGCCGAAATTGGAAAAATTGGGGTTGTGTAACAGCCTGTCAAAATGGAGGGATAAAACAAATGGCTAATCTCGCAGTAAATGTAGATCATGTGGCAACTTTAAGAGAGGCTCGTGGAATTAATTATCCTGAACCCATTGCAGCCGCTGTGGCCGCCGAGACAGCAGGGGCTGATGGAATTGTTGTTCATTTAAGAGAAGACCGCCGTCATATAAATGAGAGGGATGTCAGGCTTTTAAGGAAAATTGTACAAACAAAACTCATACTTGAAATGGGTGCTACCAATGAAATGCTTGGAATTGCACTTGATATAAAACCAGACTGTGTAACCCTTGTTCCTGAGAAAAAAGAAGAGTTAACCACAGAAGGAGGGCTGGACCTGATCATTCATGAACAACATATCAGGGAGACTGTAACAAGCTTAAAAAATGCCGGGATTGATGTATGCATATTTATTGACCCTGACCTTGACCAGATAAAAATTGCCCATAAAATCGATGCCGACATGATTGAAATTCATACCGGAGCTTTTTGCGATGCAAAAACAGAAAGACAGAAAAACAGAGAATTTATAAGAATTATTGATTCAGCTAAAATTGGAACCAAATTAAAACTTGAAGTAAATGCAGGCCATGGAATATGTTATAACTCCATTAAAGCTTTTGCCGGACTTCACGAGATCAATGAATTCAGCATAGGGCACAGTATTGTTGCAAGAGCAATTCTTACAGGTATGGAACAGGCTGTCAGGGACATGAAAGAGCTTATTTTAAGACTTTGATTTCTGATGACCAAAACAAAATCACATGTACTATCAGCTATTTTCAGACAATTAAAATCACGTCCCAGTTTTGACTCCATTGGCATTGAAAACTATAGAAAGCTTCTTGAGAAAAGCGCCCTTGCCTTTAAGCCTGACAAATCAGTAAAAACAGAATCTTTTTTTATTAATGGCATTGAAGCTCAATGGCTTCTGCCTCTATATCACAATGAAAAACATATCATCATGTATGTCCATGGCGGAGGGTTTATTGCAGGATCAATAAAATCCCATAGAGACCTTGCATCACGTATTGCAATTGCATCAAAGGCTAAAGTTCTGATCTTCAATTACAGACTTGCCCCGGAACACCCTTTTCCAGCAGGGCTTGAAGATGTAAAAACCATCTATCAATGGCTGACAAACAAATATAAAGACGGATACAAAATCAGCATTGTTGCAGATTCTGCAGGAGCAGGTCTTGCCCTTGGCCTCCTGTCCATGCTGTTAAACAGCACCCGGTCTCTGCCTGTAT
>CAXMTQ010000007.1:22739-23033 GCA_964196205.1 uncultured Desulfobacula sp. | reverse complement strand
TTCAGGCAGATCATGCCTGATTCGCGTTTTGATAACATCCCTCTTATTCTTGAAACTCCAAATAGTGATATCTGGGCTCAGGAGATTGTTCTATTAAAAGGGTTTGCCGGTAATTAGAATAGATTCACCGTGTTCAACATCCTTTCAGGCAGTATATCTTTTCATTAATGTGTCATAGGCTTTCTGGATTTCAAGAAATTTTTCATTGGCAAGGTTGGAAAAATCTTTACCAAGATGGGAGAGCTTGTCAGGATGATATTTTTTTATGGCCTGCTTATATGCATTTTGAATCTC
>CAXMTQ010000007.1:7681-22729 GCA_964196205.1 uncultured Desulfobacula sp. | reverse complement strand
TTTTTTTTTTGGCTTTTTTTTTTCATTTTTGATTTTTTTTTTGCTTGCATCAGGGCTGATGCCAAGAATTTCGTGGGGTGTTGGAATAGATTTTGATGATCTGTTTTTATTAGTCTGTTGATTTTTTTGTTGATAGCCTCCTTTTTTGTTTGCCTCTTTTTGAGAAGTAAAATCTGCATGGCTCTGTCCAGATGGCTGTTTAAAGGGATTTCGTTTTTTAAAAAAGAAGTTGGGCAGTTTTCCATATCGGATAAGATAATAAATTGAAGCAATAACCACACCATCATCAATCCATCCAACAAAGGGCAGCAGCAGATCTGGAATAATATCCACCGGGCTTATGAGATAAGCCAGTCCAAATATAATTAAAACTATTTTAAGATAAAGACTCAAAAGGATCACTCCCTGTTAAGCACATCAATCATGGTGTATAGTTTTTTTGTGCTGTCAGACTCTTCAAGTTTTTGAACAAGAAACATTACAGCATCAAAAGTACCATTCACATATATATCCCTGCCATTTACATTGTGCTTGAATTCAAACATTGCTGATCCGTCTTCTGCTTTTAAGGTATAGGTGTGCCAGCCATGACCGGTCAGATATTCCTGGGAATTTTCAATTTTTGTTTCTGTATTTTGGGATCTCTTATCATTTCAATATCATTTATATCAAAATCCGGTCCAAGTTTATTAAAATAGCCAACCATTGCTTTTGCTGTGCCGGAAGTGTCTGCTTTCCCGTTTTGATGGCTTTCAATAACTTCAAGTGTATAGCCATTAAAAAGGTCGGGAAAACTGTTTGCAGCATACTCCATCATTGCCTGGAATCCCACAATCTGTTTGGCCATGTTAGGAGCAATAACAGCAGGTGTTGAAGCCTGTTTTACAACTTGTTCAAGTTTGTCCCGGTCACCCCCTGTTGTCCCCATGACAAAAGGTATCTTGTTTTGGGTATAAAAGAGGGCATTTGAATTCACAGCTGTAGGATGGGTAAAATCAATGGCAATAAAAGATGCAAATTGTGATTTAATCTCTTTGATTTTTGCATCTCTTGTGTCTGGTTTTACAAGCTCAAAAATGATGTCATCCTTGCTTACTGTTTTATCTTCAATTTCCTGCCCTGTAAGGGAGAAGGGTATTACATTGAATCTGACATCATTTAAAGCAGAGGCTGTCATGATTTTTGCAACATTTCCCGGCAGGCCATTGATCATGATATTTATTTTTTCCATTTTTAATAACTCCCTATATTGATCGAATAAGTTTTGATAGTTTTGGTATTTTATTGTCCATGTTCAAATAAGTAACAAGTTTTTTCAAGCATTTTATGGAGTCAGGAATATATTGTTCAAATTTTTTTCTTTTTTTTGTCTGACTTAAAAAACTGAAAGCACCAAGAATCTGCATGTTCCTTGTTAAACTGCAATAGTGATAACATTGTAGAAAATTCTCTCTTTCATCCAGGCTTATTTGTAATTTTTCCATAACATATTGCAAAAGTTCATCTCTTATTTGATCCTTCAGGTTAACATAGGGATCAATCAATAAAGAGGCAAGGTCGTATTGCAGAGGACCTGATCTTGCTCCTTGAAAATCAATAAAATAGATTTTACTGTTTTTTACCATAATATTTCTTGACTGCATATCACGGTGCATTAAACCAATGAATCCATTTTTCAGCGCATGATCTGCAATATGGTTAAATTCTTTTGAAAAATCACTAAAGGAAAAATTTAATTTCAGATAGTTCTGTATAAATTCTTTCATGAAATATCCACACTCTTTTTCAAGGATTAACTCTTTTGAATAGGTTTGAGTCTGGTATGTCCAATCTTTATTAAAGTCAATAAAACCGATGAGTTCATCAATAACTTTTTTATAAAGTTTGAGTGTAAATTTATCACTGTTCTTTTCTTTTATTTTGGTTTCAAGATGAATATCTCCAAGATCTTCAAGTATTACCATTCCTGAAAGTTTATCATAGTTATAAATATGTGGGATTGGTATTGATTTCAAGGAGAGATGATTTCCTATATGAATAAAAGCATTAATTTGCAAAAGCCCATCACTTTGAGGCATACAGATGCCGTGATCTGAAACTATCAATGATCTATCATTATATTTTACTCTGTACCAGTTACGGTCAGATCCATCTCCTGCAAGCCTGTCAACCTGTATGTTTTTAATTGCGCCTTGATCTATCTTAAATTGAGATGCCGCCAGTAACAAAAGAGAAGTCATGGAGTAAGAGTCTTTAGTCCCTATATCAGACCAGAAAATGTTTTTATCAACCCAAGCTTTTACCTGTTTTGTTTTGCAAAGATTTTTATATACTTCAATACTTGAGAATATCTTTTTATCTGGAAAACGGGCAAAAATTTTTGGAGATAAAATCTGAATACCTGTAAACGCAAGACCTCTGGTTTTTGCATCAAAGCCTTGAATATAGCCAAAGTCATCTATTTTTACTTTGTTGAACTGATCATGGTCATGTAAAACAAGAGTTGCCAGACAATTTGATTGTTCATGGAAATTATAAGCTTTTTTAAGATTGATATTTGAAATAATATCAGAATTTATGACAAAAAAAGGGTGGTTTTTCAAAAAAGGTTTTGCATTGGCAATGGCGCCGCCAGTATCAAGAATAACCGGTTCATGTATTGTGTGAATAATATCACGGTATCTGTTTTGCATAACAAAGTCTTTTATCTGTTCATGCAGATGGTGAGTATTGATCACAATTTGTTTGCAACCAGTGTCCACAAGTATCTGGATTAGATGCTCAAGCATGGGACTTGACATTAATGTAAACAAGGGTTTTGGGATGACTTTAGTATAGGGTAAAAGTCTTGTGCCTAAACCAGCTGCAAGGATCAGTGCTTTCATGATTTTTAAATTGAGATTAAAAGAATAAGGCGGTCGATAATATTTTTGTAGGAGTCACTTTGTATCTTATTCTTGGAACTGATAATTTCATTTTTAGTAAAAAAATTAGCAGCATTTTTATAATTAATATGGGATAGGGACTCTTTTAAAGAGATTATTTTGCCTTTGTAAAGTTTTGTTCCAATAGCATGAATTTTTTTGACCCTGTCTTTTCCTTCATGTTTGTCTGGCCCATGTTTTTCAAAATATAGAAGCGTAGTTTTATAGGATTCGAGAAATGGCAATAAAAAGGCAGCCAGCCATTTTAGTTTACGCAATCCTTGAGAAGTAATGTTAAACATATCAAAATCAGATGGATCCGGTACAATTATTCCTTCGTTGATAAATCCTTTGAGTGATTTTGTAATATCCTCTTCACAAATAGTTTCTTCGTCAAAGAAAAATTCATCTATAAACATTTTTTCTAAAAAATTAAATCTGTTTATGAGGTCGGAAGCTGAAAATTGAAATCTGTCAATTTCAAGTATGGCAACAGCAGTATATGCAAAATGAACAAAAAATGAAATTACAGAATTTTTATAATAATCCAGGATGGGGCGTTTATTATCCTTTACAATAAAAATAGTATATTCTGTCATCTCATCATCATCTTCATCTGCAAGCTCAATAAAATTTCTTGTAATAAAGTTATTAATAACTGCGTCCAAAGTATATTCTTGATCAATCAATAGAGATTCAGAAAGTTCTGCATTCATGAACATAAGCAGATTCATGTAAGTGTTTATCCTCTCTGTCATAAGTTCTTTTGCAAAACTATTTTTCGAGCAGTTCAATACAGCACTTGCAATAATACCATGGGGTGTAGCCACAGAGTTGGTATTGATTGAATTGATAAGTTTATATCCAAAGTTTTTAACAAATTGCATATACTCTTTAGTTGAAGTCTTGGCAATATCAATATTTTTTTCTTTAATATAATCTTTAATAGATATGGGTTCATTAAATCTCATATAGACTTTGCCGTATTTTTTCTTTAAAAATTTATGAACACTGATCAGGCTCTTGAGAGTTTCAGGACTTTTTTTACCGCCTTCAATCTCTTTGATATAAGCATCCTCCTCAAGAACTCGGTCATAGCCTATAAATATAGGTACAAAAAAAAGATCACTGCAGGCTCCGCTGTTATAAGCGTTAATCAACATGCCAAGGCCGCCTGGTTTTGGTGAAAGCAGTTTACCTGTCCTGCTTCTGCCACCCTCAATAAAAATTTTTATATTAAATCCTTCAGATAAAAGTTTTTCCAAGTATGATCCGAAAATTTTTGAATAGAGTGGTGCTCCTTTAAAAGTACGTCTTATAAAAAATGCCCCGGCTCGTCTGAACAAAGGGCCTAATGGCCAGAAGGAGAGATTTTTGCCTGCTGCAATATGGGGACATGGCATATTATTATTAAACATGACATAGGGCAGCAATAGATAGTCTAAGTGGCTTTTATGGCAGGGCACAAGAATGAGAGGAGCTTTGATTGATGCTTCTCTCATCCTGTTGATTTCCTCCTCATTAACAACAAGTTCTTCAAATAGATTGTCAAACGCCCAGTTTAAAATCACGCTTGCAAGATTGATGATACGCAAATTGTAATTTGCAGCAATCTCTTTGATATAGACAGCAGCTTTTTTATGGGTTTTTTTCAAGGTTAGTTTGTTTTGTGAAGCATAATCAGCAAGATATTCACGCAAAGCTTTTTTTGTTAAAATATCTTCTGTGATTTCCTGTCTTGACTTTAAAACAGGTCCGGTTACACTTTTTCTCTGTCTGTTTAGAATATCAACAAGATGGCTTCTCAGCCTGTGGGCCTGGAATTCCGAAGCAAGTTGCTCAATATCAGACTGTGTAATAAAATCCTTTAAATTAACAGGATTGGCAAATTCAACTTTGATTTTTTCAGGGTGTCTTATTATGTTTAATAAGCGTTTGATTAATCCTGGTTTTTCATGGGTTCCAAAAAAGATATCAGTTAGGCTTGGATCCTTTGTCATGGGCTTTGAAATATAAATGATATTTTCCGGAATAATTATTATTGGTTTAGCAGTGTTTTTTTGAAGCTCGATTAAAACAAAAAGAGGGTCAGGGCTTGATTTGATAAAACGTTTATAAAAGTCTTCCTCTTCAATAAGACTTATAAATCCTGCTTTGCCGTTTTTTAACTCTCTTATAATATAGCCTGATGAATAGGCATCTTTAAATTGAAAATTATGGAGAAAATAATCAATATGGCATAAAAAGAATTGAAACAGCTGCTTTACCGGCAAAAGGAAAAAAAATCTAAAGTCAAAACCTATTTGAGGATATGGAAGATCAAGAGCTTTGAGTTTGGTATGATAATATAAAAAGTCTAAATATCTTTTATTTTTACTGGTATAGACAACAATACTATCTTGATCAATCTCTTTTATCTTTTTTATATTGTATTCATCAAAGTTGAGTTTATTTACCAGACGTTTAATAAGTCTTTTAATAAGAAATCCGCTGTTACCCGGATAAAAACATAAAAAATGGTCATAGGTATTACCCAGCATATATTTTATTGCACAGCGAATTCTAAATTTGATGTTTTTGATAAAATTTTTAGGCTTTTCCAATATCTTCATTATTTTCCCTTTAAGGATGTTTCATCAATGATTGAACCTAAAGTCCAGCTCTTAAACGACTTATTAATTCATGAGCGAGCCTGATGTAAATTATCAAAGGTTTCCAAGAATGGCAATCTTTAAATCCTTAAGATTATTCAGATCCTCCCTTTTTTTAAAAAAAATATGGCAACAGATATCAGATATTTTATTGTGACTATATGAACTTGCAACTCATAATAAGGTTTTGGAAATTCATGTTATCCCTCAATTAAGCATTGCCAGGTAAAATTTTTTATGATTTGAAAATAGTCTTGATAAAAGAAAAACCTTATGCTATTTTTTTTTACCTGAGTTGAAATTTTCAAATTTACTAAAGTATAATAAAGAATAAACTATTATTGAATTAATTTTAGGAGGATTTATTTATGAAAACGTTAATCGGTGGTGCAATAGCAGTACTTCTCGGCGTAGTTGGTCTGGCTGTCTGGTTTAATCAGTTTTTAGTATTGCTGGCAGGAAGTATCCCCCCAGTGCTTCTTCTCGGCGGTGGTCTTGCTCTCTATCTTGGATTTGATGAGCTTAAAGATTCCTGGAAAAAAGATGAAGGCAGTGAAGCTGCTGCACCCGGAGATGATAAAAACAAAATTGCAGAGCTTGAAAAAGAGATTGATGACCTGAAAAAAGTAAAATAGATAAAAATTTTGAATTCTCTGTTTCTAATAAATGAATAGCATCCTTTAAATTAGGAGTTATCTTTAATTCAAAATTGAGCATTAAAACTAAAGAGGTCAGGAGTTATTCCTGACCTCTTTTAATGGCAGAAGTTGCAAGAAAGTCTGCCACTTCATTCTCTTTAATACCTGAATGTCCTTTCACTTTAATAAAGCATAAATCATTAAATTTGTCTGTTAATGTCCTAATATCTGAGACAAGTTCTCTGTTTTTTTGCGGTTTCCAACCCTTTGTCAAAAGTCCAATGGAGTAACTTGAGTCTGAAAAAATACGAACAGGCAGATCATGCCGTTTTAATTCTTCCAATGCCACTTTAATTGCAGTTAATTCAGCAATATTATTAGTGGCTTGACCAATATATTTTGAGATTTCTTTTCTCTTTGCTTCATAAATTAAAAGTATACCTATGCCTGAAGGGCCAGGGTTGCCGGATGAAGCCCCGTCTGTATAAATTTTAATGCAATTGTCGGGCATATCAGTATCAATGGCAATTTTTTTTGCAGATTTTTTTTGATTTTTTTTTGAGCCTGATTTGTTTTGGGAAGGAATGGCCCGGTCTTCTGGTTTTAAACTTTCAAGTTTTACTTTATATTCGTAATCTTGTTTTAAATTGTATTTTATCAACACCTTTCCTTTTTCTACCACAAGATTTTTATCAGGGTCCGCTGATGCCCAAACCTTATTACCTTTAAAACTCATTCTTTTCCAGTTATTGTCATTGTTTTGATTATTCATATAAATAATATTTTCCTGAAAGGGATTTAAATTTTTCAAGTCCTTGTTCCCATTGATTTGATAATAGAGATAAATTTTCTAAATTTATCAATTTTTCTCTAAGTTTCTTGCTTCCGAGAATAAGATCCATGGGCATTTTTCCATACTCGTATTCATAGGGAGGGTTTTTAAATTCAAACTCATTTTTATGATATTTGATAATCAGCTGCATTAAAATCAAAGAAGATAAATAAGGCCTGAATTTTTCTTTGTTTGTTATATGGATTTGAAATCCTTTGCAAACATTATTCTGCCATTTTCCCGATGTTGGTTCAAAATTAACAGGTCGAAGATTTGCTCCTTTTATCAGATCATCTGCATTAAGTTTAATTTTTTTAGTATCTATAAAGGGGGCTCCAAATTGTTCAAAGGGTAAAGCAGTGCCTCTTCCTTCAGATATGTTTGTTCCTTCGAAAATAACCTGCCCTGGGTAAACCATGCAGGAGTAGGCAGTTGGAAGGTTCGGGGAGGGGGGTATCCAGACAAGTCCTGTGTCTGGCCAATACATCTTTCGTTTCCAGTTGGACATGGGTACAATGCCAAGATCACATCCAAGGTTGAACTCCCTGTTAAAAAATTGTGAAATTTCTGCAATGGTCATCCCATGGCGCATGGGAATGGGAAATCTCCCCACAAAAGAGGTATACTCTTTTGACAGAATATTTCCTTCAATCTGGGTGCCGCCAATTGGATTTGGGCGATCAAGAATAAGAACCCGCTTTTTTTGCTTTGCTGCAATCTCAAGGCAGTAGGAAACAGTGTAAATAAATGTATAAACCCTGGTCCCGACATCCTGGAGATCAATGATTAAAACATCTATCTTGTCAAACATCTTTTTGGTTGGGATTCTTGTATTGGAGTAAAGACTGTAAATGGGAATGTTTAATTCAGGCTCCATAATATGATTTGATTCAATCATATTGTCCTGTTTTTCAGCATAAAATCCATGTTGTGGAGAAAATAGAGCTTTTAACTGCCCTGGAAAATTTTTATGGATGAGTTTTGAAGCATGATTGAACTGGCCGTCAACAGATGCTGGATTGGATAGCAGACCAAGGCGTTGTGTTTTAAGATGTTCAGGTGGGTTGTTTATAAGGTTTTCAAGTCCAAGTGTTACTATTTTTTTCATAAAAGTCACAGTTTCCAGGGTATTTATAGCAAAGTTTTGAGTTCTGTTTTTTTATATACATACCTAATAGTAAATATTCAACACTTGATTGGAATTTTTGCAGGTAATTATTTCTGATATTTAAAATGCGCCAAATTAAAATAAATTCACCGTGTTGACTTTTTGTCATGTGATTTATTGATTTTTCTTGTTTTTTTTGCAAATACTTGCAATTAAATTCTTAAGGTTTATATATATGTTATAATAGCATTTCAACAAACCATAAAAAAGGATTTGCAAGTGAAACCTTATGAAGAAAAAAGGCGCTATGAGAGGTATGAATACAGTAGTCCAATGTTACTGTACCGGATGGATTATCAGGATCAATACTATTATGCAGAGATGAAAGATTACAGCAAGGGCGGGTTGTCCTTGTTGAGCAATGAAAAACTTGTTGTGGACCAGCTTGTTTATCTTGAGATGAAAAATCATGATGAATATGCAACAGGTCCTGAAAAACAGAAGAGTTACAGTGGCAGTGTCAAATGGTCAAGTCCTTCTTTATCGTCAAATAGTGATGCCAAGCCTTCCTATAAGTATGGCATTGAATATCACGAGCATTGAAATTCATCTGTACAAAAAAAGCAAATTCAAGTTGTTCAAGATCCCACAAATTTTCAAATCCTAATTAGATATATTCTTTTCAAATGATATAAAAAAAATAATAATTTTATGAAATTTAAAATCAATAAACAGATTGAAAGTATTAAACCTTATGAGCCTGGCAGACCGCTCAAGGAAGTTGCGCGGCAATACCAGCTTAAAAAGGTAATCAAGCTTGCATCCAATGAAAATCCACTGGGTTTTTCTCGAAATGTTAATGATGCAGTCTTAAAAGCTATGAAAGATATGAACCGGTATCCGGAATCTGCTGCCCATGCTTTAAATATCAAACTTGCTGAAAAATTTAATGTATCCCGGGAGAATATTGTACTTGGCAATGGTTCAGATGATATCATTGCTCTTTTATGTCATGGATTTTTAAATGAAGGAGATGAAGCTTTAATGCCGCTGCCTTCTTTTTTAATGTATGAAATCAGTGTTAAAACCGCCAAAGGTGTGCCTGTTATGGTGCCTTTAAACGATTTTTCAACTAATCTTAAAGGTATTGTTGAAAAAATTTCATCAAAAACCAGACTAATTTTTATAACCAACCCATTTAATCCAACAGGCAGCACAATCAGTTTTAATGAGTTTAATGAATTTGCGCAGCAAGTCTCCCAGGATATTATTATTGTAGTGGATGAAGCATATATTGAATTTGTCAGGAGTGATAAAGTATATAATTCCCTGAAAAATTCTTTGCAGGATCAGAGAATCGTCTCGTTGAGGACATTTTCCAAAGCTTATGGACTTGCAGGGTTCAGAGTAGGGTATGGAATTATGGATGCCCAAATTGCTCAAATTTTAAATAGAATAAGGCAGCCATTTAATGTAAATTCTCTTGCACAGGTAGCTGCTGTTGCAGCACTTGATGATGAGGTTTTTTTAAAAAGAAGTATTCAATCCACTCACGAAAGCCTTGATTTTTTGTTTAATGAACTTGAGAATTTAGGGATTCATTGCCTGCCAACCCAGTCTAATTTTTTCATGCTGGATATTAAAACAGATGCAGGAGAGGTGTTTGAAAAAATGTTAAAACTCGGTGTTATTGTAAGATCAATGAAATCATACGGATTTGATAGTTTTTTGCGGGTTAATACAGGAACAAAACAAGAAAATTCTACCTTTCTCCAGGCCCTTAAAAAGGTTTTAAAAAAATAAGGACTTTAACAATGGCCACAAGAATTATCACCATTGACGGCCCTGCCGGTGCAGGAAAAACAACTGTAAGCAAACTCTTATCACAAAAACTTGGGATTATTTATGTGGATACAGGGGCCATATACAGAGGGGTTGCTTTTGAAATAAAAAACCAGAACATTGAGTGGGAAAATGATTCCATACTTGAAACTTTTTTAGAAGGCCTTGACCTGAATTTTATTAAAAAAAATGGTTTTCTATTATTAATGTCGTCGGGTCGTGATATCAGTAAATTTATCAGAACACCAGAGATATCAATGCTTGCATCTTCCTCTTCTGCAAGGCCTCAAGTACGTGCTGCATTGCTTGATATTCAAAGAAAGATTGCAAAAACAGAGGATGCAGTTTTTGAAGGCAGGGATATGGGAACTGTTGTTTTTCCTAAAGCTGAATATAAATTTTACCTTTTTGCAGATCTTACTGTTCGTGCAAAAAGACGATATGATGAAATGCCTGATAAAGTAAAAAACATCAATAAAGTTGAACAGGAGATACAAACAAGGGATAATAATGATTCTCAAAGAGAGACAGCACCCTTAAAGCCTGCAGCCGATGCCATTGAAATTGACTCTACTTTTTTAACTATTGAACAAGTGGTTGAAAAAATGCTGAAAATAATTGAAAAAGCTTGAAAAGAGTAACAATTCTATTGATTTTCCTTTTTTGTTTTGCTATAAAGAAAAATTGTACTTGGCCGTATTGTCGCCATGGCTGGTGCAAAAAAAATGACTAAGGGAGATTAATATTAATGAATGACATTACTGAAGAAAACGAAAATCAAACAATGAATACTGAAATTAAAGAAGAAAACGAAGATTCTATGCCTGAAATTCCAGGTGAAGAACCAGGTGAAGAACAAGAAGAATCAATGGAAGAGCTTTTGGACATTTTTGAGTCCAGCCTTAAAAAATTTGAAGAAGGGCAGGTTGTAACCGGAACAGTTATCTCTGTCGCAAGGGATATGGTTCTTGTGGATGTTGGATATAAATCTGAAGGGAAGATTTCCATTCAGGAATTCATTGATGAAGAAGGCAATGTAGATGTCAATGTCAATGATAAATTTGAGGTAATGATTGAAGTGTGGGATGAAGAAGAAGAGACTGTTCTTTTGTCCCGTGAAAAAGCCCAAAAAGTGAAAGTCTGGCTTGCAATTAAAGAAATTTATGATGCAGATGAAACCATTGAAGGTGAAATTATCAGCCGGGTTAAAGGTGGTTTTTCTGTTGATGTAGGCTTACTGGCATTTCTTCCTGGCTCCCAGGCAGATCTGAGACCCATCCGTAATATGGATGAAATGGTAAACCAGACCTATACATTCAAAATTCTAAAATATAATCAAAAAAGAAACAATATCGTGCTGTCAAGGCGGGTCCTGCTTGAAGCAGAACGCGATAAGCTGCGCAGCACAACCCTGGAAACCATTGAAGATGGCAGTGTCATGGAAGGTATTGTTAAAAATATAACTGAATATGGAGTCTTTGTTGATCTTGGCGGGGTAGACGGACTATTGCATATTACTGATATTTCATGGGGAAGAGTTAAGCATCCATCAGAACTTTTCACTGTTGGTGATACAATCAATGTTAAAATTCTCTCCTTTGATCTTGAAAAAGAGAGAGTATCCCTTGGTATGAAACAACTGACTCCTGATCCCTGGACAACTGTGGGAGAAAAATATGCTGTTGGTTCAAAAATCTCCGGCAAAGTTGTCAGTTTGACAGACTATGGTGCATTTATTGAACTTGAAGCAGGGGTTGAAGGTTTAATCCATGTATCAGAAATGTCCTGGACAAGAAAGATACGTCATCCTTCCCAGATGGTAACTGTCGGTGAAATTATAGAAGCGGTTGTCCTTGATCTGAAACCTGATAACAGGAGAATTTCTCTGGGAATTAAACAGACCGTGGAGAATCCATGGGAAGTTATCTCCCAAAAATATCCTGTTGGTACCATTATTGAAGGTAAAATCAAAAACATCACTGAGTTTGGTCTTTTTATCGGTATTGATGATGATATTGACGGACTTGTACATATTTCTGATATCTCCTGGACAAAAAGAATTAAACATCCATCTGAAGTCTATAAGAAAAGCGAAACTATTCAGGCGGTTGTTCTTGATATAGACAAAGGAAATGAAAGATTTTCTCTTGGTATTAAACAGACTCAGGCTGATCCATGGGAATCTGTGAGCCAGCGTTATAAAGTTGGCAAGGAGATATCCGGTGTTATTACTAATTTGACTGATTTCGGTGTTTTTGTTGAACTTGAAGAAGGTATTGAAGGCCTTGTCCATGTGTCAGAAATCAGCAAAGAAAATGTGAAAAATCCAAAAGAGCATTACAAAGTTTCTGAAACTATTACAGCAAAAGTAATGAATATTAACAGTGATGAAAGACGTATCGGTCTTTCCATCAAACGGCTTGAAGAAGACGATGATGATAAATCTTTTGAAAAATTTGCTAAAGAAATGAAACCTGCTACTTCATCTTTTGGTGAAATATTGAGGAACAATATTCAAGAGCAGATTGATGCCAATAAAGACGAAGAATCTCAGAAAGCGGTTAGTGAAGAACCTGAGGAACAGGATTCAGATACTATAGTGAAAGCAGACAGTGATGCAAAAACAGATAGTGCTGAAGAGTTAACTATCACTGAAACAGACAACGCTGAAGAGACAGACTCAGAAGAGACAAAGACCGAAGATGTCAAAGCAGAAGATGTCAAAGCAGAAGAAGTTAAAGCAGAAGAAGTTAAAGCTGATGAAGTTAAAGCTGAAGAAGTTAAAGCTGAAGAAGTTAAAGCTGATGAAGCAGATGATGACAAAATCAATAATACTGAAGAAAAATAGTCTGTTTTAAATGAATGTATCAGGGCTGAATTATTAGGTTTTAACTCAGCCCTTTTTTTTTAACAAGTGTCAGGACAATATAACAAAGTAGGATATTATATATGTATGCCAGACGACATCCATTTCTTTTTTTCTTAATAACCATTGTAATCTGCTCTACAATAATGTTTTCAGGATTTGTATTGCTTCTGTCTTTTGGTTCAAAAATGGTCTCTTCTGGATTTACACGTAACAATGCTTCATCCCATGGCAATGTAGGCATTGTGGAGATTAATGGGATAATATTGTCTTCAAAAAAAATCATCCAGAATATTAAAACTTTCCGGGATGATGATTCCATTAAAGCAATAATTTTACGCATTGACTCTCCAGGAGGCGGGATAGGCCCTTCCCAGGAAATATATCGTGAAGTCATGAAAACAAAAAGGGATAAAAAAATTATCACCTCCATGGGATCGGTTGCAGCTTCAGGGGGATATTATATTGCATCTGCAACTCATAAAATAATTGCTAATGCAGGGACTCTAACAGGCAGTATTGGTGTGATTATGGAGTATGCCAATATTGAGGAAATTGCCAAAAAAATCGGGATATCTCCTGTTGTTATTAAAAGCGGTAAATTTAAAGATATTGGTTCTCCTTTAAGGGAGTTAAATGATTCGGAACGCAAGATTCTTCAGGATCTTGTGAATGAACTTCATCTGCAATTTGTCAATGATGCTGCAAAGGCCAGGGGAATTGACGTCGAGACCATGCTGACACTTGCAGATGGTAGAGTTTATACAGGTCAAAAAGCTCTTGATTTAAATTTAATAGATCGTCTCGGTAATCTTGATGATGCTGTTCAATGGGTGGGAGAACTTGCTGGTATAAAAGAGAAATTAAAGCCGGTTTATCCCAAGGAAGACAAGATTACATTTATTAAAAGACTTGCAGATACTTTATTCAAAGATCTCAACATCTCCGGCACCGTAACGGATAATCTGCGGTATATCATCAATTAAAGAGACGACACTTGATGGCGATCCTGGTACAGGTCCGCCATCTATCACCATATCAATATTTTTCGTAAAATAATCATGGAGCAGGGAAGGATTTTCGAAAATTGTTCCATTGGGGTCAGTAGCACTGGTTGATATCAAGGGATGATCAAGTTTACTGGCAATGGCAAGAGCAATATTGTTATCTGGTACTCTTATTCCAGCAGTTTTTCTTTTGGTCAGCATGATTTTGGGGACCATTTTAGAACCCGGCAATACAAATGTATATGGTCCTGGCAGCAGTCTTTTCATGTTCCTGTATGCAACATTAGATACTTTGGCATATTTTGAAATATTTTTCAGGTCAGGACAGATAAAACTGAAGGGTTTGGTTTTTTGCCTCTGTTTTAAAAGATAGATCTTTTCAATGGTTTTCTTGTTCATGATATCACAGCCGATTCCATAGAATGTATCAGTAGGATAGGCAATAATACCACCTTGTTTGATGATCTTCACCACTCTTTCAATCTGACGTTCCTGTGGATTTTGTGAATTTATCTTTATTAACATGGCAATTTAAAAATATTGAAATTCTCTAAAAGTTGATATCAACACAAGGCAAGATATATGTAAAATTTAACCCTGTCAATCAATTACGCTATTAATCATGGTTAAAGGCAATCTTAAGTCCAAATCCAATGAAAATAATTCCGGAAAGTTTGTATAATATGCTTTCTGCAGTTTTATTATTTTTTAAGGTATCTGTCATATACGAAGCAGCAAAAGCTATAAAAATTGAATAGGTTGTACCAATAACAAGGAATGTGGCACCAAGAGCAAGAAAGGGTATAGGACCGCTTGCATGATCCTGATTGATAAACTGTGGTAAAAAAGAGATAAAAAACAGGCCCACTTTAGGGTTCAGGATATTTGTAAAAACACCCTGTTTATATATTTTTATTAGTCTCTTTGGTTCATGAGCATTGGACAAAGTTTTTAACACCTGATTTTTTTCCATAAACATTTTTATTCCAAGATAGATCAAATATAATGCTCCTGCCCATTTTATCATGGAAAAGATAACAGCAGATGTGGATAGAATCATGGACAATCCAAAGGCAGCGCAAAGCACATGGACAACACAGCCTGATATTATACCTGCAACCGATACAAGCCCTGCATTTTTCCCCTGGGCAGCACTGCGGGTTAGTATATACATGGGGTC
>CAXMTQ010000007.1:0-7671 GCA_964196205.1 uncultured Desulfobacula sp. | reverse complement strand
GGCAATGATAAATCCCATGTAATTTTCAATTCCAAACATTGTCTGTCCTATCCTTTTAAACTTTTATATGAAAGAATAACTTAATAGCATAAATACTTTCGGAGTTTAGTTTCTGCCCTTCAGGGTATTGTGTGGCAAATCAGTGACCAAAAATCTGATTTGCCTTGTGGCAGTTAATCAAATAAAGCATTAATAAAAAGTCTGGAATCAAAATCCTGAAGATCTTCAATTTGTTCTCCTACACCAATATATTGAATCGGCAGCTTCATGGTGCTTGCAATTGCAGCAACAATACCGCCTTTGGCAGTGCCATCAAGTTTTGTTAAAGCAATCTGGCTTATGTTTACAGCCTCATTAAAAATTTTGGCCTGAGAAATTGAGTTCTGCCCTGTTGTGGCATCAAGAACCATTAAGATTTCATGGGGTGCTCCAGGCAGCCTTTTATTAACAGAGCGCTTGATTTTTTTCAGCTCTTCCATTAGATTTTTTTGTGTATGAAGTCTGCCTGCTGTATCAATTAATAAGATATCAATACCTCTTGCAATGGAGGCTTCAACAGCATCATAGGCAACCGCAGCAGGATCTGCCCCTTCTTTGTGTTTTACAATAGATGCATTTGATCTGTCTGCCCAGATTTCAACCTGTTCGATTGCCGCAGCCCTGAATGTATCTGCGGCTGCAATAAGCACTTTTTTCCCTTTGGAAGTAAATTTCATGGCAAGTTTGCCCAGAGTTGTGGTTTTACCGGTTCCATTAACTCCCACCACCATAATCACATGGGGTTTTTTAACAGGAATCTCTTCCTTGTTATCAAGATTGTTTATATCTTCCGGGAAGAGGTCAATTAACTCTTCTTTTAACACCTGTTTGAGTTCATTGGCATTGGATATTTTTTTTGCCTTTTTCCTTATTTTTTCCATCATTGCCATGGTAATATCAACACCAAGGTCAGAAGTTATGAGCAATTCTTCCATCTCTTCAAAAAGATCGTTATCAACAGCCTTATTGGAGACAAAAAGCTCATTAATATCTGTGGTTAATACCTGTCTTGTTTTTGAAAGCCCAGCTTTAAGCTTTGAAAAAACTGTGTTTCCCTCTTCTTTTTTTTCAGAACTCTTTTTTTTAAATATATTAAATTCCAACTCTATTACTCCATAAAATATTATTTTTTTATGTGTTTTACATTTTTCTCATAATAGAATCAAGGTTGAATCATTATATGCTGTTTTTTCAACTCGTCAAAATCTTATCTTGACTCCTGCCTCTGCCTGATATGCATCAGAATCAGCTTGTTATATCACTGTGATTTTTGGTACAGTTATTTTTATGATTATAATTATTGTCCTGCAACCATTTGCAATGGAGATAAAACAGTGGTGACAGATGTTAAAAAAAAACCGTTTTTTTATGGATATACAATTATTGCTGCAGGTTTTTTTATCCAGGCGGTGGTTTGGGGCACGAGCAATAGTTTCGGTGTGTTTTTTGATCCTCTAATTAAAGAATTTGGCTGGTCAAGAGCAACCATTTCCGGTGCAGCCTCTTTAGGGTTTTTGGTACATGGTATATCCAGTATTGCTTTGGGAAATCTTAATGATAGATTCGGGCCTCGACTAATTATGTCGGCCTGTGGTCTGTTCATTTGCCTGGGTCTGCTTATGATGTGCACACTCAATTCTGTATGGCAGTTATATTTGTTCTATGGCTTAATTGTCTCTATTGGACTTGGCGGAATAGATGTTATCCCTTTATCAACTGTATCAAGGTGGTTTCACAGGAAACGAGGGATGATGAGCGGTATTGTAAAAGTCGGAACCGGTGTGGGCATGTTTATCATGCCTTTTTTCATCAACTGGCTTTTAAATAGCTATGGGTGGCGAAATTCTTTTATAGTCTTAGCCTTTATAATCATAGTTTTTGTGTTATCGCTTGCACAGTTTTTGGTTCGTGATCCTATTTTGAAAGGACAATTAGTTGATAATGGTGCCAGCCATACATCAGGAAAACAAAACGCATATGAAGAGGGGTTAACTTTTAAGGAAGCTATTCACACCAGGCAATTATGGACGGTTTGTACAGTCTATTTTATTATTCTTTTTTGTGTTTACACCATCCTTATGCATATTGTTCAGCATGCTATTGATCTTGGCATCCACTCATCTGTAGCTGCCGGGATTCTATCTACTATTGGAGGTGTCAGTATTACAGGCAGATTTTTAATGGGCGGAGCCAGTGATAAAATTGGTGAAAAACCCGCCTTGCTGGTTGCAGGTGGTACAGGCTTTATGGATGTTCTATCTATTTGCAGCAATTTATGGATTTGCCCACGGTGGTTTTTTTTCTCTGGTTTCGCCATTAATAGCTAAGTTTTTTGGAACAAAATCTCATGGACTTCTTTTTGGAATAGTAATATTCAGTAGCACGATCGGAGGAGCTATTGGTCCATTTATGGCTGGATATATTTTTGATGTAACTGGCAGCTACAAAATAGTCTTTTTTATTTTGGTTGTCCTATGCACCATTGCTGTGGCATTGACGGTATCACTTAAACCTTTATCAAAAGTTAAAGGCAATCTAATTGAAAGATAGAAGCTTAAAAATTATTTTTTTGTATCTAAATGTCTATAAGATGTATCTCCAATTTTGGCATACTCCAAAGTATTGGACAGATAAACTTATATTTTTTTATGGCAAATATTCAGATGACAACAGCTTTCTTGATAACTGGAAGAATTTATGTCAAAAAGAAATGTCTTGAAGAGTATAATAGAATAGAGATTGATAAAGGTTCTCATTGATGAATTTGATGCAAAAAATTAAACAGTTCTGGTTTCTGCTTGGTCTTGTCCTGATGTTTATGGCTGTTATTATTGACAGAACAGATACTCTGGCAGGGATTGGGATTTTTTTTAAAGACAATTATGCATCTGAAATTATAATATTTTTTATATTTACTGTTTCAGGTTTATTAATAGATAAAGATCAGATAAAAGCTGGAATAAGAGATATAAAATCAACGCTTTTATCATTAATGATCATTCTGATTATTTCCCCTGTAGCTGCTCTCCTGTTTAGCTGTCTGCCACTTGAAACAGGTGTTGCCATTGGCCTTTTTCTTGTTGCTGTAATGCCTACAACCCTCTCTTCAGGTGTGGTGATGACCGGTACTGCCGGCGGTAATATGGCACATGCACTTTTTTTAACCATCACATCCAATTTCATAGGTATCTTTTCAATACCCCTTATTCTTTCCTGGCTTTTACTGTTTCTCGATCAGTCAAAGAACCTTGCCATTGATCAAGGTGCTATGATTATCAAACTCACTGTTCTTGTTCTCGTCCCCCTGATAATGGGGATATATATAAAATCTTTTGTTTTTAAAATTATTCATCCTGATAAACTCAAGTTACAGATTGTTAATCAATGCATGGTTATCGGTATGGTTTTTATTTCCCTTGCAGGGGCAAAACAAATACTCATGGGTAAAGGCATAGCTATTTTATATATTGTTATCCTTGTTATATTTTTCCATCTGATTCTCCTGGGCAGTTCACTTTTTTTGATAAAAATATTTTCTATTAAAAAAGGTTCTTATGAATCTGTTATTTTTATGGGTTCACAAAAAACCCTGCCTCTGTCTATAATGATTCAGGTGAACTATTTTAGTGAATTTAGAATAGCTTTACTTGTTTGTGTCATGCATCATATTGTTCATTTGATGATTGATGGATATCTGAGTGCTAAAATGGGTGAAGGTAGTTTGGGCAAAAACTAAGATTGATACTTTACTTTCTTAGTATCTATGGGTAAAAATAGCATAGTCAGATTTATATCAGTACTTAATTAAAACAGAGGAAGAGTTGCTATGAGTTCTGACGTAGATGAAAAAATAATGACGTTGCAGGATCAGGTAAAAAAATTACAATCTCAGAAAGATATCCTGTTAAAGGAACTTGATGTGGTTGAAGAGCGGTTTGAAAAAACCAATAGATTATATCGTAGATATTTTCCTGTGATTATTGATTCTGTTGCCATAGGTGATAATGCGTTTTCAAAAATTTGTAAAGATTTGAGCCAGGCTCTGAAAAAAGGGGTCTCTGAAGGCAAGCTTGAATATATTTTTGAACGTTTGAAAACAGCTATGTTTAAAGAGGATATAGGTCCTCTGCCGGGAGAGAAGAAAAAAGGATTGTTTTCTGCTTTTCAAAAGAGTGGCTCAGAATTATTTATTGATGCGTATAAACAGAGTTATCATGATGTGGTTAACAATCTTAGATCTAATCTTGATAAACAATATGCCGGCAAACTTGATAATATCACTAAAAGAATTAGAACTGCAGAAGATACAGGCAATATAGGTGATATCCGTGAAAGTGTATTCAGCCTTATTTTTAGCTATATTTCCGATACCAGTCAGGACAGGGACAAAGTAAATGCATTTGTCCGGGAAATTGCAGGTAAAATTTTTGACATTGAATCCACTATTACTTCAAACTTTGAAGATACAGGTTCCATGTTTAAATCCAATGATGAATTTGAGGCAGCATTAAATTTCGAGATAACAGATCTCGAACAAATAAAAGATATATCCTCAAGTCTTGATGATCTGAAAATTCAGGTGGCAAAAAGGCTTTCATCAATTGAAAAAGCTCTTGAAACAAAACAGACAAAAGACCAGGCTGTAAAAAAACTTGTTCGACAGAATCAGGATGCATTTAAAACAGGTTTTTCAAGATTAAAGCAGGAACTTGACAAAGCAACAAAACATTCAAAAGAGCTTGAAAAGAAACTTGACAGGGATCAGCTAACAGGAGCATATAACAGACGCGTCTATGACCGGCGAGTGGAAGAGGAGATGGAAAGGTTCTTAAGATATGGCACCATGTTTTCACTGCTTATGATGGATGCAGATAAATTCAAACTGATAAATGATAATTATGGTCATATCATTGGTGATAAATGTCTCCAGGAACTTATTAAACGTATACTGCCCTTATTGCGTAAAAATGATATGCTCGCACGCTATGAAGGAGAAGCATTTGTTATTATTCTGCCGGAAACTGACAAAGTCGGTGCAAAAGCAGCAGCAGAAAAAATCAGAAAGACTATTGAAAAAATAGAGTTTTTGTATAAATCAAAAAAAATCAAAGTAACTGTAAGCATTGGAGTGTCTCAATCCCGGAAAGGTGATAAAAATCATTTACAGATTTTTGAACGTGTGGATATTGCAGTATATAAAGCTAAAGAAGAGGGAAGAAACAAAGTTGTAGTTAATTGATGTAAAAGAGAATAGAGAGGAAGATATGGAATCAAAAAATCATAAATCACTTGAGTTTTTATTGAATCATCCCAAAACTAATCATGTGACCCATGATGTAAATACTGAAACCATTGAAAGACGATCTTTTTTACCGAAAAAAATCAAGCTTTTTTCATCAAAGTTTACCAATATAAAAGATTGCCCTGAATATAAATTCAAGCATGATACAGAAGCTTCCAAAGCACTTCCTGATATTATTGACAACAGTGTTCAGAAGATTGTTTCAGGCCATGAAAAAAGTGAAAGTGAAAAACAAAATTTTTCAAAATCAAGAAATATTGGAGTGGTTTTTTCAGGAGGCCCTGCACCTGGCGGGCACAATGTCATTGCAGGGATTTATGATGAGGCGAAAAAATATAATTCAGACTCAAGAGTATTTGGGTTTCTTTTTGGTCCTGACGGTTTACTGGAATCAAAATATATTGAAATTACCCAGAGCCTTGTGGATGCATACAGGAATATCGGTGGTTTTACCATGATAAAGACTGGAAGGACCAAAATTGATTCAGAAAATAAAATTCAACTGGCTTTAAAAACCTGTATTGATCTTGAATTAGATGCTCTTGTGGTGATTGGAGGAGATGATTCCAACACAAATGCAGCTTTTCTTGCCCAGGAATTTAAAAGTTCCAATATTAAGGTCATTGGAGTTCCTAAAACCATTGACGGTGATATACAGGTACGAACAGACCATGGTGAGATTCTCTGTGCCATATCCTTTGGATTTCATACTGCTGCAAGAGCGTTTTCACAAAATATCAGTAATCTTACCACCGATGCAAGTTCAGATATAAAATACTGGCATATCTGTAAGGTAATGGGAAGAGTTGCAAGTCATTTAACCCTTGAATGTGCTTTTCAGACCCATGCTAACCTGGTTCTGATTGGTGAAGAGCTTGCTGAATATACAGATCATGAGAGAATTAAAAAAGCTGAAAAAGAGGGAATAGTTGATTATACAGCCTATGGTATAACTTTGCGCCATCTATCCAGAATGATATGTAAGGCCATTGTCAAAAGAGCTTCAAGCGGTAAAAATTTTGGTGTAATGATTATTCCTGAAGGTGTGCTTGAGTTTATAAATGAAATTCAGGTATTCATTATTAAGCTCAATACCATTATTGCAGATTACAATAATAAGCATGATAAAGATTTCCATTATACATTTGTCACTTTAAATGACAAGCTTGAATACTTAAGGCGGCTTACCAGGGGCATGACAGATAAAGACAGGTTCCCCATATGGAATTCGCGGGATGATGATCTGTTTAATCAACTGCCCTCTTTTTTTAGAAAAGGGCTGCTTGTGGAACGCGACACACATGGCAATTTTCAGTTTTCCCAGGTGCAGACTGAAATAATTATAATGGATATGGTTCAAGAATACCTTGACATATTAAAGGAGCAGGGCAGATACAAAGTAGGCATAGAAAACTCCTATTATAAATCTGTCATGGAAGATGCCAATCTTCAACCTGATCAATTTGCAAAGGTGATTTTTAAAAACCCGCATGATAAATTTCTAATAGTCAAAGAGTCAATTATATCTTTAAAAACATTGAAACAGGCATTGATTAATGCAGATTTGATAGGTTCTGTTGATGAAACACCCGATTGTATAGTTCATATATATAAAAAATCCGATCCTAATTTTAAAACCCAGACACATTTTTATGGATATGACGGCAGGGGGTCCGACCCTACTCATTTTGACTGTAATTATGCCTATAATCTCGGTATGACAGCTTTTCATCTTATTGCCAATGGAGCCACAGGGCAGATGGCAGCCATTAAAAATATTGAAAAAAAGTTTGATAAGTGGGAACCAATCGGCATTCCCATTGCAAAAATGATGCACCTTGAAGAGAGAAAAGGAAAGCTTGAACTTGTAATTGAAAAAAGTATTGTGGATTTAGATTCAAATGCTTTCAGGATTTTTAAATCTTTAAGGGAGGAGTGGCTTGCTGCTCAATCCAATCAGGACAGGTATCGGCGACCGGGTCCTGTGCGTTTTTCAGGCAATGCAGAAGAAGACAGACCCATAACCCTGGTTTTAAATTCGATATGAGATGTGAAGTACGAGTAAGGTATTAATCCTCTCTTCACTCATTTCTCAAATCTCACCACTCATATCTAAACCATAAGGAGACTGATATGAAATTAAGATATTTTTCACATTCATCTTTTTTATTAACACTTGACAGTGGTGTAAAACTGTTGATTGATCCATTTCTGGACGACAACCCTACTTCGCCGGTTAAATCTTTAGATGTTGAAGCAGAATATATCCTGCTCACCCATGGCCATGGCGATCATCTTGGAGACACCCTGAAAATTGCAAAAAGGTGTAA
>CAXMTQ010000006.1:11996-23512 GCA_964196205.1 uncultured Desulfobacula sp. | reverse complement strand
TTTGTTCCAAAGGGATATATTCACCTCGTCTCCACATTTTATCAAGTATGGTCCCTTTTACAACATAAAGAAGATGAATTTTGATTCCGTTAATCGGGCTGTCAGCCAATGTTTCTGCTGTTTTAAGCATCATGTTTCTGTCTTCTCCGGGAAGCCCGAGAATAACATGGGTACAGATATTTATTCCTCTATCCTTAGTTAACTCAACAGCATTAAAAAAATCTTTAACTGTGTGTCGTCTGTTTATTTTTTGTAGCGTAGTATCATGAACAGATTGAAGTCCATATTCAAGCCATACCAGATAATTTTTTGTGTAGGATTCTATCAGATCAAGCTTTGCTGCATCAATACAGTCCGGCCTTGTTCCAATGGCCATTCCAACCATGCCAACACTTGATAAAGCTTCATCAAACATGAGTTTCATATGTTCACAACTTGTATAGGTGTTTGAATAGGATTGGAAATAAGCTAAAAATTTTTTAGCTTTGTATTTTTTAATTGCCCCGATTTTATTGGTTTCAATCTGCTCTTTTATGGAGAGACCCTTTTTAAACATTCCAGATCCGGAACCCTTTGAATTACAGTAGATACATCCTTTCTTAGAAAGAAAGCCATCTCTGTTGGGGCATGAGAGGCCAGCATCAATGGAAATTTTTTGTACCCTCTGGCCAAACAGTTGCCTTAAATAATTATTATAGTCTGAATACCTTTTCCCCAAATGCCTTACACCTTTTGATTGGAAATATTAGAATGCGCCTAATTGGCAGGGTTTAATCCTTAATCCCTTTTTTTCACAAGCCGATGCAACATCAATTTTCTTTGCTTTTAAATCCTTGGCAATATTCCAGCAGTCAAAACAGGAAAGTCTGCCACCATCATTGCCTTTATCAAGCGCTGCTTCCATATCTGAAGGTATATCAAAATCAGGGTCAATCTGTTTTGCTCCACCCTTATAACCAAACAGGCCAATCTGGCACATGGTAATACGAAATTCAAGAAGATCGGTTTGAATACCAATTTTGTCAGGAGAAACTCCAAGTTCCTCTGCAGCCTTATGTGCAGCAGCACAAGTCAGGTTATTCTCTTTAGCCTTTGATTTAATTAATGAGCTGATTTTTTCATCAATTTTTTGTTCCTGGTGTTTATTTGCATAATGGCCCTTATCTGAATGTGTCATAATCTCATCCTGTATTTTTATAATTATTAAAATTTCTCTATTTATAAACTATTATTAATATAATTCCAAGACCTGGAAGATAAGATTTAAAAATGGATATTTGCCATGTCCAACCAGCGGACGTAAGATGATCATTTTGGAACGGGTTATATGAAATTTTTTATGATAAATATCCAGATTTAAGATTTTATATATTGATCATTACTTCAAGTAATTATATATTATCAAGTTATGAGTTTTATTTTAAAAGAGTATGATGTTATTGTTATAGGTGCAGGCCATGCCGGATGTGAAGCAGCTCTTGCTGCAGCACGCATGGGATGCAAGACTCTGCTTTTAACCATTGATATGGATAAAATTGCCTCCATGCCCTGCAGTCCTTCAATTGGTGGTATGGCAAAGGGGCAGCTGGTTAAGGAAATTGATGCCCTTGGCGGTGAAATGGCAAAAATTTCAGATTCTTCAGCAATTCAATACAAAACATTGAATACCCGAAAAGGCCCTGCAGTCCACTCAACAAGAACGCAAAATGACAAGTTTGTCTATTCAAGGAATATGAAATCTGTCATTGAAAAAACTGCAAATCTGGATTTAAAGCAGGGTATGGCACAGGAACTTGTGCTTGAAAATAATTCAGTTACAGGAATTATTGATCAAACAGGCTTTGAATACTCCACCAGAGAAGTTGTAATTGCAACTGGAACCTTTCTTAAAGGAGTGGTTCATATTGGATCATCCAAAATCCAGGCCGGCAGAGCCGGGGAATTTGCATCTGTGGGTCTTGCCGAGCATCTGAAAAAGCTTGGTTTTCAAATTGGAAGAATGAAAACCGGAACTCCGCCCCGGCTTCATGCTGATAGCATTGATTTCTCACAATTCAATATCAATAATTCAGATAAAACCACCAAACCTTTCTCTTTTTCAATAAAATCTGTTTCAAATACCATGCTGCCAAGTTTTATGGGACATACAAATCTTAAAACCCATGAAATCATCAGAGAGAACTTAAAACATTCAGCACTTTACGGTGGGCAGATCAAAGGAATGTCTGCAAGATACTGCCCCTCTTTTGAAGATAAAATTGTAAAATTTCCCCAGCGAGAAAGTCACCATGTTATTCTTGAATATGAAGGATTGAATTCAAAGGAGATATATGCTTCAGGTCTCGGCAACAGCCTGCCCCTTGAAATTCAGTATAAAGTTGTCAGATCTGTAAAAGGTCTTGAATCAGCCCGGATTATGAGACCAGCCTATGCCATTGAATATGATTACATCAATCCTCTGGAATTATCTATCACCCTTGAAACCAAAAAGATAAAAGGTCTTTTTCTTGCAGGACAGATCAATGGTACCTCAGGGTATGAGGAAGCAGCAGCCCAAGGGTTGTGGGCAGGAATCAACGCTGCCTGTATCATTCAAAAAAGAGAACCGTTTATCCTTGACCGCTCCCAGGGATACATGGGTGTTATGGTGGACGATCTTGTCACAAAAGGGACAAAAGAGCCCTATAGAATGTTTACTTCCAGGGCTGAATACAGACTGCTGCTGCGGGAAGACAATGCTGATTTAAGATTGTCTGCCATTGGTAATGAGTTGGGGCTTGTGGACGATGATACCCTGCATTTGTGTCAAGAGATACAAACTCAGACTCAAAAGGAGATCCAGCGGATTAAAAAGACCATTGTAAAGCCCACTGAATCTGTTAATAAATTTTTATCTGCAAAAGGTACAAACTCAATAACAAACGGGGTAAAATTTGATCAGCTGCTCAAAAGGTCACAGCTTGATTATCAATCTTTAAAAGAGATCTGCCCGCAGCCCGCACCTGTCCTTGAAAGGGCTGAACAGCAGGCTGAAATTGAGATAAAATATGAAGGGTATATTGCGCGCCAGATCAAAGAGATAAATAAATATAAAGATCTTGAAAAAATAAATATTCCAGACAATTTTGATTACAATAAAGCTCATGGTCTTTCAAATGAGCTTACAGAAAAACTGTGTAAAATTCTTCCTGCATCCCTGGGCCAGGCATCCAGGATTGAGGGGATGACACCTGCCGGAATATCAGTATTAATGGTTGCCTTGTCTGCATTTAAAAACAAGGCTTGACTTGAACAGATTCAAACTTACTATAAATAGCATAAATTCTTAAAATAATTGAATTAAACCATAAAGGAACAGTATGTCTGAAGATTATTATAAAATTTTGGGTATTGATAAGAAAGCCAGTGCCTCTGAAATAAAAAAAGCATATCGGAAACTTGCCTTGAAATATCATCCTGATAAAACAAAGGGTGATAAAACAATGGAAAAAAAGTTTACAAAACTCAGTGAAGCTTATGCTGTTTTAAGTGATCCTAAAAAAAAGAATCAGTATGATACATACGGCTCAGCTGATTTTCAGCAGCGATTTTCCCAGGAAGATATTTTCAGGAACTTTGACCTTGGTGATATTTTAAAGGAATTCGGGGTTGGAGGATCAAGGGGAGGCGGATTCTCTTCAGTCTTTGGCAGAGGCGGGCAGCAGGGTGGTTTTTCCAATATGGGCGGCAATCCGTTTTCCCAGAATATGGGCCGGGGCGGAGGTGGTGGCTGAGGAAGTCGTCAGCAGGCTCCCGTGCGGGGCAAAGATATTGAATATTCAGTTCCTCTGACCATCCATGAAATGATCAATGGCAGTAAAAAAATCATTACCATTAATCAGGGAGGGACAGCCAAAGCCATTGAAGTTAAAATTCCCAGAGGATTGATCCAGGGTAAAAAAATCAGACTTGCGGGCAAAGGCGAGATGAGTCCCAATGGCGGGCCCAGCGGTAATCTTTATTTGAAATCCAATCCCATTTCTGTAGAGGAATACTCCATTGAAGGAGATAATATTCTGATGCCAAAATCAGTTAAACTGACCCAGGCTCTTCTTGGAGATAAAATAGAAGTTGCAACACCCAATGGCAAAACTATTAACCTGAAACTGCCTGCCGGTACAAAGCATAAGGCAAAAATGAGGGTACCGGGACATGGAATCCCCCACATGAAAGGAAATGGTTGCGGAGATCTTTTTGTTGTGATTAATATAGATATGCCAAAAGAGCTGACAAAAAAACAAAAAGAGATTATTGAGCAATTAAAAAAAAATGGGTTGTAAAGAAAAGATATGCCACAATTTATTCCACTGATTTCAGAGCTTGAGATAAGCAAGCACATTAAAAAAATCGGAAAAAAGATATCTAAAGACTATAAAACCAAAGATCTTGTTCTTGTTGGTATTTTAAAAGGATCATTTATTTTCCTTTCAGATCTTACACGGCAAATTTCCATAGACCATGAAATTGATTTTATAGGTGCCTCTTCCTATCAAGGAACATCTTCAACAGGCCAGATTGTTTTTACCAAACAGCCGGATCTTGAATTTGAAAACAGGGATATTCTGCTTGTGGAAGACATTGTGGACACAGGAAATACGCTTTGGAAAATTGTTGAATTTGTGCAATTATTAAATCCCAGGTCTATTAAAATCTGTAGTTTGATTGACAAACATGAGCGACGTGAGGTACAAATTAAAGTTGATTATTCATGTTTTTTACTTGATAAAGGCTTTATTGTAGGCTATGGACTGGATTATAATGAAAAATATAGAAATCTTCCTGCCATTTATGACTTGAAACTATAGAAATTAAGGGGAATCCAATGATTATTATCTGTAAAGAGTGTTCAACAAGCTTCAATCTTGACGATTCTCTTGTCAAAGAGAGTGGATCAAAGTGTCGTTGCAGCGTTTGCAAACATATTTTTACGGCTTATCCTTTACCCATGGAAAAAGATCAGGAGCCTGAAGAATCACCAGCTCCTATTCTTGAATCTGAACCTTCTGATTTTACATTAGAAGAAGAAGACTTTTTTCTTGAAGAGGATAATGATTTTGATATTGAACCTTCCGACCTTGAGATAGAGGAATCCAATCTGGCAATTGAAGACAGCAGGCTTGACCAGGATGATTCAGAGCCTGATATGGAAGAGCCTGATCTTGAAACAGGGGTTACCGGTCTTGATATGAGTGATGCCGATCTTGAGAAGGATGACGATGGCATTGAATTTGAAAGTTCTGATTTTGAAGATAACGAAGATGAACTTGAATTTGAAAGCTCTAAGTTTGAAGTTGATAATACTGATGCTGATAAAGAAGATTCAGACTTTGATATTGATGATGACTTCTCCTTTGAAGATAGTGAATTTGAAGTGGATGATGATGACACATCGCAGGAAGCCCGGGAAGATGATGACTTTGAATTTGCAGTAGATAAAGAAGACGAAGAATCAGATGTCGTTGAATTTGAATCTGTTGAGGATGATGTACCTGTTACAGAGGCAGAAGGGGGCGAATCTGTTATAAAAATGGAAGATACAGTCAATGAAGGCCTTGATGATGTATCTATAACTGAAGATGATGAATTTGAACTTGAATTTGATGTTGAAGATGATGAACTTGAGCTTGCAGTAGATAAAGAAAACGAAGATTCAGATGTTATTGAATTTGATATTGAAGATGATACTGACACTGAAGACATAGTAGCAAAAGAAGAAGATTTGTCTTTGCTAATTGAATCAGATGAGGATGACCCTGTTATTTCCTATGAAGAAGAGAGTATTGAAGATGGTGAACATGAGGAACCTTCTGTCGTCATAACTAAAGATGAGTTTGCTGAATATAACGAGGTCCTGGAACAGGAAACTGAGCCTGAAGATGATGACTCTCATGAAGAAAAAATCATTGGCATAGATGATTTCAAAGAAGAAGATATAAAAATTCCACACGAAGAGGTGGAACCAGTGTTAACTCCAGCACCGGGTTCCAGGAGAAAAAAGAAAAAATCCAGAATCGGAACACCTGTCCTCCTGCTGATGTTGATTTTTCTATTGGTTGCAGGAGCCTATATCGCCAGCATCATGACAGGATATAAAATACCATATATTTCTGATATCCAAATTCCTTTTATTGAACAGTATTTGAAAAAACCTGCGCGTGAAATCGCAGATACCAAGCCTCTGCCCAACCAGAAAAGTGTTAATGGAAGATTTGTGACCAACTCAACCACTGGAACCCTGTTTGTCATTACTGGAAAGGTAGAAAATCCTTCAAACATTGCTTATAAATATATTCAGATCAGTGGGGCATTAATTACCAAGGGCAAAGAAGAGGCAAAAATAAAAAATGTCTATTGCGGAAATATTATACCCGAAGATATGCTTAAAACAGGGAATATTGCTGATATTAATAAAATTCTGGCTGTAAAAACTGGAAACAATAATTTAAACGCTGATATTAAGCCCAAGGCCAGTATACCCTTTATGATTGTCTACTCTGATCTGCCTGAAAAACTGCAAAACTTTACTGTTAAGGTAATCTCATTTGAAAAAGTAAAGGCCAATTAAAAAGGCCAATTAAAAAGATTGACATTTAACCCATCTTCATGATATTTTTTCTGGGTTTTTTTGGCGACGTAGCTCAGTTGGTTAGAGCATGCGGCTCATATCCGCAGGGTCCGGGGTTCAAATCCCTGCGTCGCTACCAAAAACTTACAATGCCCCTTAAATTTTGAGGGGCTTTTTTGTTTTCATACAAAGCCTTCTTGCAACAATTTTGATTATAAACAGGATTTATGATAATGATTGATAAAATAAATGAAACGCTTTATTCCAAGGAGGCTTTATGCCGGGTATATATGAAATTTATGTAAAAGATCATTTTGCTGCAGCCCATGCTCTGCGCGGATATAATGGCAACTGCTCCAATATGCATGGACACAATTGGGATGTTGAGGCATATATCCAGTGTACAAAACTTAATAAACTTGGAATTGGCGTTGATTACAGGGATGTTAAAGAGATTGTAAAAGATGTTTTAAGCAAACTTGATCACACCAATCTCAATGAAGTTGCAGAATTTGGATCCATTAATCCAACATCTGAAAACATTTCCAAATTTTTATATAATGAGCTTTCACGTCGTTTGAACACTGAATTGATAAAAGTTGCAAAAGTAATGGTCTTTGAAAGCCCTGGATGCGGATCTTCATATCAGGAGATATAATTGTACCTTGATATTTGCGAGATTTTTTACAGCCTTCAGGGGGAATCAACCTTTGCAGGCCTGCCCTGTATATTTATAAGATTATCAGGGTGCAATCTTGATTGTTCCTGGTGTGATACTGATTATGCAAACCATGAATTCCAGGCAATGAGTCTTGACCACATTTTACAACAAGTCGCATCCTATAAGTGCAGTCTTGTTGAGATTACCGGTGGCGAGCCTCTTTTACAGAAGAATACAGCACCTTTAATATCCTGCTTTGTTGAAAAAGGCTACAGGGTTCTTCTTGAAACCAATGGCAGTAAAAGTATAAAAAATATTCATCCCGGCTGTATTAAAATCATTGATATCAAATGTCCTTCAAGCAGTGAATCTGACAGTTTTTTATTTGAAAATTTTAAATTTTTAACTGAACAGGATGAGCTGAAATTTGTCATTGCCCAAAGGCATGACTACGAATTTACAAAATCCATAATCAAGAATAATCTATCTAAAATATCACCGGAAAAGATTCACCTCTCTCCTGTGTTCGGACAAATCAAACCTGAAATTATTGCAGAGTGGATGCTTGAAGACAATCTTAATGCAAGGCTATCTTTGCAGCAGCACAAGATAATATGGAATCCTGACAAACGAGGAGTTTAAAAACAGATGACAGATAAAGCCATAATACTTTTAAGCGGTGGTATTGATTCAGCAACTGCCATGGCAATTGCAAAATCAAAGAATAAAGAGATCTACAGTTTAAGTTTCAGCTATGGGCAGAGACACTCTATTGAACTTGAAGCATCTAAAAAAATCGCACAATTCCTCGGAGCAAAAGAGCATAAAATCATTGATATTGATTTAAGGCAGTTTGGAGCTTCTGCTTTAACCGATGAGATCGATGTGCCCAAGCATGAATCTGTTGAAGAGATTGAGAAACAAAAAGAGATTCCCATCACTTATGTTCCAGCAAGAAATACCATTTTCCTCTCCTATGCCCTTGGCTGGGCAGAAGTTTTAAAAGCAAATTCCATTTATATTGGAGTTACTGCTGTGGATTATTCAGGTTATCCTGACTGCAGACCTGAATTTATTGAAGCCTTTGAAAAAATGGCAAATCTTGCAACAAAAACAGGAGTAACAAAAGAGGCTGTTCTAAAAATTGACACACCCTTGATTAATCTTTCCAAAGCGCAAATTATTCAAACCGGCAGCAAACTGGGAGTGGATTATTCCATAACAATTTCATGCTATGATCCTGATTTAAAGGGCAGGTCATGTGGCAGATGTGACTCCTGCCTTCACAGAATAAAAGGTTTTAAAGAAGCAGGAATCAAAGATCCAACAAGTTATTATGGATCCTGAAGCATACTAAAAAACAGTTGACGGCTCAGGAAGTCAGGTTCCGGTGTGATTTATCTGATTCTGTTAAGCAGGTTCTGAGAGCTTTGGCATAAATCTGAACTGGATGTTTGACATTGATTGAATGATTCAATTTTGCCAGCATATCAGAAATCTGTATCATACAGGCAGGGCATGAAGTTGCAACGGTTGAACATTTTGTATCAATAATATTTTTCGCCTTTTGCAAGCCAATTTTAGAGGAGATATCGTAATATTTTAAATTAAAGCTTCCTCCCATGCCGCAGCATTTGTCACTCTCTGCCATCTCTTTTAATTCATTATTGGAAGCAAGAATTACTTGGCGCGGTTCTTCAAACACTCCAAGAGATTTTTTAAGATGACAGGGATCGTGATAGGTTATTATTTCTTTCGTATCTTCTGTTTCTGGGATTTGGGAAAAGAGATCAAAGCGTTTTTCCATGAGCCAGCTTATATCCACGGTTTTATGTGCAAGCTCTTTAATCTGTTCTAAAAGATCTGCATCCTCATCTTTTAAGAGAGAAGGCCAAAGATTTATAATGGTTGATGTGCATGTTGCACATGCTGTGACCAAATAATCACAATCCTGCTTTAAAAAAAGCTTAATATTGTTTTTTACAAGGGTTTTAAAAGTTTTAATATCTCCCGATGCAATGGCAGGAATTCCGCAGCAACCCTGGTTAAATGGAATAAAGATTTGAGCATTAAAGTGCTTTAATACATCAATTACACTGTGAGCAATATCCGGCAGCATCTTATCTATTAGACAGCCCGTGAAAAATGCTATTTTGACACCCTTTCCATCGATTAGTAAGTCTTTTCCCTTAAGGGTTTTATTAAATGGTCGCTTTTTTAATGATACAATATGACGATTTCGCAAAAGAGGCGAAGCAATCCTTGCACAGGATGTCCCCTGTAAATTTTTTTCCTCTTTAAAAAAAAGTTTCTGCAAAGGGATAAATTTTCCAACAATATCATTGAATGCTTCTGGGTTGGAAAGATGATTTCTAAATATAATTTTTTGAAAAAACGGCATTTCATGATATTGCGCAATAATTGCCCGCGCCTTTAAAAAAATTTCCTGAGTATTAACCCTGCTGGGACATCCATGGGCACAGGAGCCGCAAAGAAGACATTTCTGGAGACGTTCATCCACACCTTTTGCATCTTCAAACATCTCCTGGATCAAACCCTTGATCAGCGCAATTTTGCCCCGTGCAACATCTGCCTCCTTGTGGGTTTGAGCAAACAGAGGACAATTTGCCTGGCACATGCCGCAGGATGTGCATACAGCAAGCTGATCTTCAAGCTTTTGTATATCCCGGGCAAGCTGCTGCATTTTACTTGTGATCTTCAGGTCAGGTGTGATTTCAGAGTTATCCATATGAATATTGATTTGCCTGCAAAACTTCGTGTTTAATCTCCCTTTCATGGAGGCCAATCAGGTATAAAAGCCCGTCAAGGCCAACACTTGAAAGGGTGTTGGAGGCTTTTTGCTTAACAATGGGTTTTGCATTAAAAGCAACCCCTAAGCCAGCAATAGTGATCATTGGAAGATCATTTGCGCCATCTCCAACAGCAATGGTTTGTTCAAGAACGATATTCTCTTTTTGAGCAAGCTGTCTTAACAGTATTGCTTTTTGCTCGCCATCCACAATCTCGTTTTTTACCTCACCTGTTACCAATCCGTCTTTAATATCAAGCTCATTGGCATACATATAGTCAAATTCGAGCCGTTCTTTTAGATACTCACCCATAAAGGTAAAACCCCCGGACAGAATACCCAGCTTATATCCCAGACCTTTCAGGGTTTTGGCAACAAGATCTGCTCCATAAGTCAAAGGAAGATTTTTTGCTATTTGCCCAAGGTGTTCCTCCTTGATCCCTTTTAAAAGAGCCACCCTTTTTCTAAAGCTCTCTTTAAAATCTATTTCACCTCTCATGGCAGATTCTGTAATTTTTTTCACCTGCTCCTCAGCATTGGCAAGTTTTGCAAGCTCATCAATAACTTCAGTCTGGATCAATGTGGAGTCCATGTCAAAGACAACCAGTTTCATGTTTTTTCGGTATATATTGTCCACATGAAAAGAGATATCAATCCCGGCTTTTTGTGAAAGATCCATAAATCGTCTTCTCATCTCTCCAAGATTTAATGGAGTTCCACTGACAGAAAGCTGTATGCTTGCCCTTGGATTAATCTGGGATTTTATCAATGAAATTCTTCCTGTCATACGCGTAATAGAGTCTATATTCAAACGGTTTTGGGCTATTATGGATGCAACTGCTGAAATCTGTTGGGCTGTTACTCTTCTGCCGAGAAGTGTAATTATCCGTCTCTCTTTTCCCTGGGCATGGACCCATTTTTCATAATTTTCAGATTCAATTGGTTGAATATCAACCTTAAGTTCCATGTTATGACCTTCAAACAGCATGTCCTTGAAAATGGAAGAGAAATCTTCAGCCTTGGGTATTTCAGCCAGAATTCCAAGGGAGATATGATTATGGATTACAGCCTGACCAATATCCAGGATATTGACATCATACTCTGCCAGAATGCCTGTAAATTTAGCATCAAGTCCTTTTCTATCCCTGCCTGTAATATTTATCAAGACGATATCACTCATTGATTATATCTTTACATCCTTTTATCAAAAATTAATATTTCATGATTTTAAATCATGTTTTTATCACAATGTCTGGATATTTGCCATAAGGAATGTGTATGTATCAGTCCAGGATATGGTTGCTGGTATGGCATAAAGTTTAAATGGCAGCAGCTTTTTGTCATAGAAGATCTTTTCAACATCAGGGTTGGGCCGGAGGTTGCCGTATAATTCCATGCATCCAGCCATTAAAAAAATAGAAAACAAGACAATTGCTCAATAA